>CAYWFW010000028.1:0-3554 GCA_964457735.1 uncultured Sulfurovum sp.
CTTGATATTGTTGGTGTTGATGCAGCAATTTTATTTAGTGATATATTAGTTATCCCTGATGAGATGGGTATGGATTTAGAATTTATCAAAGGTTTTGGACCAAAGTTTAATGACCCTATCACTTGTGAAGCTGATGTAGATAGATTAATTGGTGGCAAAGAGGCGAGTCGTAAACTTACTTATGTTTATGAGACTATTGAACTACTTAGAAAAGAGTTAGATGAGAGAGGCGATGATAAAGCTCTTATTGGATTTACAGGAGCTCCTTGGACACTTGCAACTTATATGATAGAGGGTCAAGGAACAAAAACTTATAATCTTTGTAAAAAAATGATGTACTCTAATCCTGAACTTTTACACAAAATTCTTAGAAAAGTGACAGAAGTTGTAAAATTATATATGGAAAAACAGATAAAATCTGGTATTGATGTGGTTCAAATTTTTGATAGTTGGGCATCAGCGATAGAACCATCTAAATATAATGAGTTTTCATGGCAATATATGGTGGAGATTGCAGATTATCTTAAATCAAGATACCCAGATACTCCTATTATTATGTTTCCAAAAGGGGTAAGTGCATTTATACAACAAGGTCTAGTATATGGAAACTTTGATGTATTTGGTGTAGATTGGGGAACTCCAATGGATATGGTAAAAAAGAAAATAGGTGATAAATATGTTCTTCAAGGAAATATGGAACCTTGTAGATTATATAGCAAAGAGGAGACTACTAAATGTGTAGAGGCTATTCAAAAAACAATGGGTAGTTCAAGACATATATTTAATTTAGGTCATGGGATTTTACCTGATGTTCCAGTAGAGAATGCAATTCACTTTGTAAGCGAGTGTCAAAGAGTTAGTAAGAAGTGATTTTAAGTTTATTTTAATATTTATACGCTATAATTCCTCTAAATAATAAAAATTATCATTTAGAGGAATAAAAATATGTTAGTAACAAAACAAGCTCCAGATTTTACAGCAACAACAGTATTAGCAAATGGTCAAATTGTTGACGATTTTAAATTATCAGAAAATTATGGTGAAAAAGGTACAGTACTTTTCTTTTATCCATTAGACTTTACTTTTGTATGTCCTTCGGAAATTATTGCATTTTCTAAAAGAGTAGAAGATTTTAAAGAAAGAGGTGTTAATGTTATTGGTGTTTCTGTTGATTCACAATTTTCACACTTTGCATGGAGAGAAACTCCAGTAAATCAAGGTGGTATTGGGCGTGTAAATATGCCTTTAGTAGCAGATTTAACTAAAGAGATTTCAAAAGCTTATGATGTTCTTTTAGATGGTGGAGTTGCACTTAGAGGTTCTTTCTTGATTGATGCAGATGGAACTATTAGACATGCAGTAATCAATGACTTACCATTAGGAAGAAATATTGATGAGATGATTAGAATGGTTGATACAATGTTATTTACTAATGAGTTTGGTGAAGTTTGTCCAGCTGGTTGGGTAAAAGGTGATGATGGTATGAAAGCAACTACAGAAGGTGTAGCTGAATATTTAGCAGGTCACGAAGACGCTCTATAGTCTTTTTTCAAGGGAAGTAACCAAGTTTACTTCTCTTTTATATCTTAAAAATCCCACTTTCATATAACCAATTATTATCAACTTTTAAGAACCTACTTTTTTCAATCATATAACTATCTGAAAATGATGCCTTAAATGTAACAAATGCCTCATCTCTTTTATCTTCAACCTCTAATATCTCTAACGATAGAAATTCTGTAGAGTTACAAAAGTCCATAATAGATTTTGCCCACTCCTTTTTATCTATTATAAAATCAGAATTATCAGGATGAGTTGTATTGATAATATATTTAGCATCTCCAATTGAATAGGCACAATATCTTGACCTCATTAATTCTAAAGCAGAAGATGGTTTTAGCCCTTTATGAAATTTATTACAACATTTTTTATATTTAATTTTACTTCCACAAGGACATAAAGTATTAATTGATATTCTTTTCAATTTATATTTTATACTCCATCATAATAAAATTCATCAAGCCCTTCTAAAAAGAGATATAAAATCTGATCACTACAAACTTTATAGTTTTTTGTTCCCTCTTTTCTAAAAAAAGCATTTACTTCATGAATTTTAAAATCTATATCAACAAGAGCAAATAATATTATAAGTTCTGCACTTTTTAACTCTAGGGCAATTCTAAGTTTTTTAAGGATTATATTATTAGATAGTTCAATTATTTCATCTTTTTTAGTAGAATTGACAACTCCCCTTTTTGATGTAATTAAACCATCAAGAAATAATCCTAACTCGTTATAACTACAAGATACAAAATTATCTTGTTGTTCATCTATAAACATATTTGATATATAATCTATCTCTATAGGATAATTTTCAAGCCTAAACATTGATTGAATATCTTCATTTTTTAAGCTTAATGCTTCTACTATCTTTTTTAATATTTTATTAGTTTTCAAATCTCTCTCTTTAATCTATAGTTAATACAGAATATACAGGTACTTCCATATCTTTAGTTGCTTCTAAAAATGCCAATTCCATAATAAAACAACACTCCACACATTCAGCTCCAACGCTATCAATAAGTTTTATAGCAGCTTTTACCGTTCCACCTGTTGCTATTAAATCATCTATCAATAAAACTTTAGATGGTTTTTTATGATGAGTTAATCCATCTTTACCAAATGCGTCAATATGAATCTCAACTTCATCAAAACCATATTCTAAAGAGTATTTTTCAGAAACAGTAGTATAAGGTAATTTTCCCTTTTTTCTAATAGGGACAAATCCTAATCCTAATCTATCAGCTAATATTGAACCAAAAATAAACCCTCTTGCATCAATCCCTGCAATATAATTTAGATTATAAGAAGCATATCTTGTGTCTAAATGACTCATAAGAACTTTTAGAGCTTTTGCATTAGATAAAAGTGTAGTAATATCTTTAAATACAATCCCCTCTTTAGGAAAATCTTTAATATCTCTGATAGAATCTTCTAAAAACTTTTTATCTTTTTCATTTAACACTATTTATCCTTTTTTATTTGATTTTATCTAAAATGGTTTAATTATAACAAATATCACTATAGCGATAGATAATATAGTTGGAACTTCATTATAAAATCTAAAAAACTTTCCACTCTTGTAACCACTGTCATTAGATAATTTTACCCTATAAAACTCTAAAGAAAAACTATAAGCAATTAATAATGCCACAACAAAGATTTTTGCATGTAACCATCCACCAGTAGAAAATAATCCACTATTAATATATAACATCCATCCACCACTTAGAATAGTTGCCCACATAGCTGGTAATCCTATATATTTATATAGTTTAAACTCTTGAATCTTTACAACACTTACAAACTCTTTTTTATCTTTATGTTCGCTATGATAAACAAAAAGCCGTGGTAGATAAAACAACATTGCCATCCAACTCATAAAACTCATAATATGAAAGCTTAAAACCCATTGATAATATTCCATTTTAACTCCAAATAATTAATTAATTATTATTATAATACCCAATAAATTTAATTTTAATTCTTAAATA
>CAYWFW010000029.1:0-3167 GCA_964457735.1 uncultured Sulfurovum sp.
AAAGCCGTCGTGTCCGAGATTAATCCTATATTTTGGAACAAAAACTATATTTATTTTGATGATTTTTTAGCTTAGAATTTACTTAAATTGCAAATCCCACCCCTACCGTACTATCAAGTGATAATTTTGGATTTTTACGACACCCTACACCAGTATTTTTTTGCTGTAAGGTGGGTGAGAAAGCAAGAATTTATATATCAAGCTTTATAGGAGTTTTAAACTCTTCTGGCATAGATTCTAAAACTGGTTGAGGAAGCGTTATGCTAACAACAGGTAGTTTAGGAAGATCTAACTTCTTTTCACTCTCTTTTGCTTCATCTTCGCTAATGGTTACAAAACCACTCTCTCCTTGAACAATAATTTTTACCTGAACAACATCTTTTATATTTTCAAGTGTTACCACTGGATCTATTGTTTTATCTAATCTAATAGTTTCTACTATATTAATAGTTGTGGTTGTAGTTTCTCTATATTCAACTGCATCAAATGGTTGTGAAAAATCTGCAATAAGAAGTTCTAATGCTCTGATTTGATCTACAAGTGCATCTATATCACCTTGTTGATAACCACTTTCTAATGAATCTGAAACTTCATCAAATAAATCTTCTGTAGCAGTTTTACTAACTTCTGTAAATGTTCTTATCTTTATATTAGTTTTAATATCAGAGATAACTTTATTTCCAGCAATCACTTGAGATTTCTCTTTATCTGTTAATTCTACACTATGAGCTTTAATTTTTATCTCACTTTTAGTTTTAACTCTAGTTTCTATTGTTTCAACCAAAATAGGATTTAGGATGGTTTCATTTGCATCTTCTGCAATATCACTAGACTCAATTGTACCATTATTCTCAGCAATACTTTGAGCTAATCTTGATGCAAACATATCCGATAAAATATCTTCTGTTTCATTATTTTCACTAGTATCACTATCTAATGTTCTTAATAGTTTATCTAAAATATTATCATTATTTAATGAGTTTAAAATATTATTTGAATCATCTAAATTAGAATTTTTATAGATATATTTAACAACTTTTTTAACTTTAACACTTGTTGTTTTTTTAACTACTATTTTATAATCTTGCATCGCTTTAACTAGATTATCTCCATAATCTAATGGATCTTCTGCTAAATTCTCTCTTACCATTAAACCGATAAAATCAATATCATCTGGACTACTAGTATTTAAATCTGTGCCATCTAATACAGTTCTAATCCCAACTTCAAGATTATCTACAAGATATGTTAATTCATCAATATTTAGCTCATCAACCTCTTTATTTTGAATCTCTTTTAGAAGCTCTTCTAATGTAGCTTTTGATGCAACTGCCTCTTTTTGTTGTTCTGGAGTAATTGTGGATACAACTCTAATCGTTTTGATAGTTTTTGTTATTTTTGTTTTTATAACAACTTCCACTTTTTCCAGTTTTTCTATATCTTCTAAAGATATATCATCAGGAGATAAACTTCTTGCTTTAGATGCAATATCAGTCAAATTTAGGTCTTTTATCTCCATACCTGTATTAGTTACTTTTATTGTTATTTTTTTCTCTATTACAGTTTTTGCTATTGATTTAAAAACAACTTTTTTATTTGTTGATGGGATTGCTTTTGTAAGTAATGCAATTAAATTATTTAATTTATTTACAACATCATTCTTAAGAGCATCCTCTTTTGATAAATCTGTACCTTTTTCTAATCCAAAGCTATCATTTACAAGTTCAGTAGCTTCTTCAAAAGGTAATGCACCATCTTCAACAATACTATCTACCATTGTTGTAGCAGGAGATACATGACCTACGCTATCATTTGATTCGTTATTATCATCTCTATGAACAATTGCACTCATAGTAAATGGTTGAACCTCATCATTTGAATTTATCTCACCATCAACTCCACTATCTTGACCATCATATACTAACACTCTATATACTAATGGTAGATTCTCTACTGGCACAGAATATCGTCCATTTTCATCTGTTGTGGTTGAAGCATATATTTTTGAGCTATCATTAATATCTACAATATCAACTTTTGCATTATAAATTGGTCCATCAACAACGCTACCAACAGCTTGATATAAAGGAGTTACTTCCTCTGCATAATTACTACTATTGCTTGAACTTCCACAACTAGAAAAAAACATAGATACCATAAATATTGTTATTATTGATATAAAATTTTTCATCTACTCCTCCTCTTCTTCAGTATTTTTTTGACAAAGAACAAAATATCCATCTGTTTCATAAATATCTGTAAAATTGCTGTAATTATCAACATCTCTATCAGGAGCATAAACAGATAATTCATCATTCATAAGTTTTATTGCTGCTGTTAGATGATGAGAGTCTTGACATTGAATATCATCTGTAGAAATAGATACTCCATTTGTCCCATGTAAAGATAAATTATTTGCATAAATTCTTGTTACATCTGTTGGCTCTTTATCTTCCATAATACCTAGTTGTGTATCTTCAAGAGCAAAAACAAGAGTTGCTTTATATGCTGAAATATTATGATTTAACAATGTATACTTTTTTGAAATCTCATCTCTTATATCTTCACTTGGAGAATATCCTTGCCAATTACCACCATCAACTATCCATACTGAATGAATCTCTTCTGGAAGAGTGGATATATTAATATTACCACTTACCACACTTCTACCTTTTGATAAGTCAAGCATTGTACTGTTATCATTTGTACTATTATCATTTGTACTATTATCATTTCTATAATCCAATATAACTGCTAAATTATCATTAAGAATACTAGAAACTGCACTCACAACAAATAGAGAACTAAATAGCAATGAAACCGTTGTTATTTGTGTAAACTTCATATTTACCCCTTTTTATCTTTAATTTTTTAGAGAATAATTCTCACCTAATTTATAAACAATTTTTACTTACAAAATAATTAGCTCAAAAGATAATACAAACAAGTTATCAAAACCAATGGTGCGCATATCCATTATTGGTGTTGCTATTAGCTTTGCCATAATGATTTTGTCGATAGCAATAACATCAGGATTTAAAAAAGCTATTAAAGATAAAATTACAAATTTTGCAGGTAGTATTCAAATTGTAAATTTTGACACAAATAATTCTTTCGAAACCGAACCTATTAACCGCAACCAAGATTTTTTACAAAAATTAAAAACA
>CAYWFW010000030.1:0-4161 GCA_964457735.1 uncultured Sulfurovum sp.
TTTTTTAAAGAGTTAAGGTCTAAAATTTAAAGATACAAATAGTATATTATTCAATAGATATTTGAAAAAAATTACGATATAATATTATTAATAAAATAGTTTCAAGAGTAAATAATAAAGGAATAACTTGAAGAGTATAAAAGATTTAGATATTGATGGTAAAAGAGTATTTATAAGATGTGATTTTAATGTTCCAAAAGATGAATTTGGTAACATTACAGATGATAGAAGAATCAGAGCATCTTTGCAGACTATCCGTTATTGCATTGATAGAGATTGTAAAATAGTTTTAGCATCTCATTATGAAAGACCAAAAGCTGGAAAGTATGAAGAAAAATTTTCTCTTGCACCGATTGCAAAAAGGATTCATACTCTTTTAAAAATAAAAAATGAGATGTTGATGGCAAAGGATGTTGTTGGGGAAGATGCAAAGATAAAAGCTGATTCTATGAAAGAGGGGGATGTTCTTCTTTTGGAAAATCTTCGTTATGAAGCTGGAGAGACCTCTAATAATGAAGAGTTTGCTAAAGAGTTAGCTTCATTTGCTGATATTTATATTAATGACGCATTTGGTGCATGTCATAGAAAACATGCCTCAATATATGCAATAGCTCAGCAGTTTGATACAAATCATAAAGCAGCTGGATTTTTAATGAGTAAAGAGGTTAATTTTTTCTCTAAAGTCTTAGAAAATCCAATCCGTCCATTTATTGCAGTTGTTGGAGGAAGCAAAGTTTCTGGAAAATTAGAAGCTTTGACAAATCTAATTTCAAAAGTTGATAAGGTTATTATCGGTGGAGGGATGGCATTTACATTTCTTAAGGCTCAAGGTTATGAGATTGGAACTTCTCTTGTTGAAGATGATTTACTAAATGAAGCGATGGCTATTATGGAAAAGGCGAAAGATTTAGGTGTTAAATTTTATCTTCCAGTGGATCTTGTGGTTGCTCCTAAATTTAGTGATAGTGTACCTGTTAAATATCTCCCTACCCAAGAGATACCAAGAGAGTGGATGGGATTAGATATAGGTCCAGCATCTTCAAGACTTTTTAGAGAAGCATTAAATGATGCTCAAACTATAATTTGGAACGGTCCAATGGGTGTTTATGAGATGGATAAGTACTCAAAAGGAAGTCTTCAAATGTCTCATCATATTGCTCAAACTCATGCAACAACGATTGTTGGTGGTGGAGATACTGCTGATGTGGCACAAAGAGCTGGTGATGTGGATGAAATGACATTTGTTAGTACTGGTGGAGGTGCAAGTTTAAAATTAATTGAGGGTGTTGAACTTCCTGGATTAAAGGCATTAGAACTATGATATTTGCATCTAATTTTAAAACTAATCATACAAGAAAGTCTACAAGAGATTATCTATATAAGCTTCAAGAATTAACAATTAAAAATAATCTTTTTAGTGAGGTTTATATTTTTCCACCATCAACAGCATTAGATAATTTTGAGAATATTGCTTTTAATATAGGAACGCAAAATGCGTATACAACTAAAAATGGTGCATTTACTGGTGAGATTGGATTGGAACAGCTTGAAGAGTTTGATATTAAAACTATACTTATCGGTCATAGCGAAAGAAGAGAAAAACTTTATGAGACACAAGATATAGTTTCTTCTAAGTTTCAGTTTTTTAAGAATCAGGAGTTTGATATAATATATTGTGTTGGTGAATCTATTGAGATAAGAGAAAAGGGTGAGGATGCTGTGATAGAGCATCTTTTGGCTCAATTTGATGGAATTGATACAACTTATGAAAAATTAACTATTGCTTATGAGCCAATTTGGGCGATAGGTACGGGAAAAGTAGCATCAATTGAGGATATTACAAATATTCATAAAGCACTTAAAAAAATAGCGAGTAAGCCAATTTTATATGGTGGTTCTGTAAATACAGAGAATATTGCAGATATTACAAATATAGATTCTGTTGATGGTGTGTTAGTTGGAAGTGCGTCATTAAATGCTGATAATTTTTGTGAAATTATAAAAAATGGTTTAAAGTAGATTATATGGATAAAGATTTAAAATTAGAGAAATCTGTAGAGAATATTTTAGAGCTTCTAGGGGAAGATATTAATAGAGAAGGATTATTAAAAACTCCTAAAAGAGTTGCAAAATCATTACAATTTTTAACTAGTGGTTATCAAGAAGATCCTAAAGAGATTTTAAATCAAGCTCTTTTTTCATCTTCAAATGATGAGATGGTTGTTGTTAGAGATATTGAATTATATTCAATGTGTGAACATCATATTTTGCCAATTATCGGACGAGTGCATGTTGCATATATTCCTGATGGAAAGGTTGTGGGGCTTTCTAAAATTCCACGAGTTGTTAATATTTTTGCAAGAAGATTACAGATTCAAGAACAGATGACGGAACAGATTGCTGATGCAATAAAAGATATAATCTCTCCAAAAGGTGTGGCTGTCGTAATTCATGCAAGACATATGTGTATGGAGATGAGAGGTGTTCAAAAAATCAATTCAACAACGGTAAGTTCTGCTTTACGAGGACTTTTTAAAAGTGATACAAGAACAAGAAGTGAATTTTATAATATAATCAATACTCCAGCTCCATCAAATTTTTAGAGTAAAAAATTTAACTAAATAGAATAAACTTATGGTATAATTAATTAATTTCAATTATACTGGAGTTTTAAAATGAAAAAAAAACCTGCTTTTAGTATGATAGAATTGGTATTTGTTATTGTGGTGGTTGGTATTTTAGCATCAACCTCTTTATCACAAATGGATAGAGATATTCAACAAGAAGCAATTTCAACAGTTCTATCCGATCTAAGACTTACTCAACAAACAGCACTATCTGATTCTAAACATAATAATTCAGATCAACAATGGCAAAGATCTTATTGGCAATTTAGATATCAAAAATGTGGAGATAATGATTATAGATATAGCATTACATCTGATATGAATTATGATGGTGTTAATGATAGAAATGAATCTTTAATTACCTCTTTAGATTCTAAATATCTATTTTTTGATTGTAATAGCGAAAATGATGCTGACTCTTCACAATCTAGGCTTCAAAAATATGGTATAGCTTCTATTGAAGGAAGAGGTGATGATTGTTCAGCTCTTTTAACCAAAGATAGTGGAAGTATTGCTTTTGATAATTTGGGTAGACCTCATTATAATGTTGCAAACTATTTAGCACCAAATTTTTCGGAAATAGCACAAATTGATTGTGCGATAGTCTTTAAATTTTCAAATAATAATTATCAAGAGTTTGTAGTTAATATAGAAAATACAACAGGTTTTATATCTATAGAGGGTAGAGAAAACCTATAAGATGAGACAATATAAAGCGTTCTCAATGATTGAATTGGTATTTATTATTGTTGTTATTGGAATATTAGCTTCTGCTTCTATCTCTCAATTAAATAGAGATTTAAGACAAGAGGCGATAAATAGTATTATCTCCTCTTTGCGTCAAACTCAACAATTAGCTTTAAATGATTCTAAACATGATTTTGATGATCCACAGTGGCAAAAATCTTATTGGAAGTGGAGATATACTGTATGTCAAAAGGGTGATATATTTTATATTGTAACATCTAATACAGATAACAGAACAAATGCAGATAGAATAGAGTCTGCAATAGATTCCTCTAATCATAAATATTTATATCAATCAAATTATATTTGCAGAGAAAATGCAAAAGAGAATATATTAGACTCTTCTAATGTATTGCTAACAAAACGATTTGCTATTGTTTCAATCATAAATCAAGGTGGATGTAAAGGATTTCAACATGTAGCTTTTGATAATCTAGGACGCCCACATTCTGGGATAGATGGATATACTAGACCCACTTATGAGTTTCTTTTAAAAGATGATTGTAGATTTACTTTTAATTTTAAGAAAGATGGCTTTTTTACATCTAATATTAAACCATTTACAATTATTATTGAGGCGATAACAGGAAGAGTATCTATTGAAAGAAAAAATGATTAATGATTCTCTAAGTATATTTTATATAATTATAATGTAAGCATAATATGCTTTAAAGTGATAAATATAAAAAAAATGAAAAAAACTTTAAAAATATTAAGAAAACACTTGACAAGCAAGAAGAAAACGGTTATAATACGCGTCCAACAAACGATGGACTTAGAGTTTAAG
>CAYWFW010000031.1:0-2993 GCA_964457735.1 uncultured Sulfurovum sp.
TGAATCAAGAAAATATATGGACAAAGATATATAGTAACTATAAAACATATCTTGAATTAAAAAATGACTATCAAGATGTCCAACGGAATATTAAAAGATTAGAGAGTAAGCGACGATTAACAGATAAACAGGATAAAGAGTTAGAATTATTAAGAACAAAAGAAAAAACTCTTAAAGGGAAGCTAGATCTTCTTGTGGAATATGAAGAAGACCCTTTTTCTAAATTACTAAAACATGAAGAGTTTGAGGATATACCTATTATAGGAAATCCAATTGCTGTTTTAGGTGCTATCTCTTATCAAAAAAAACTTACTATCAATCAAGAAGAGTATAAATATAGATATGAATCTTTAACTCAAATTGTTGTAAAATTGATGGGAGAAAAAGAGATTTTAACACAATTATTAAAGATAGATGATAGCCAAATATATAAAGCAGAACTAGAAGAGATTGACAAACAACTAAATGTTTTTAATCCATTATTAGAGATATTTGAAACAACTAAGAAGATATATGATAAAAAAATTGATGAGATTAAACTTAATCTATCCAATGAGATAAAAAGAGAGGTTCAAAAAGCATTTGTTACACTTCTTATCCTTATATTTTTTATTATATTTTTATTTTTGCTAAAATTTATGACAAAAAAGTATATAAAAGATGATGATAGAACATATAGAGTAAATAAAGCCCTTAATATGACTTTTATAACCATTTTATTATTGACTGTTTTATTTACATATATAGAAAATGTATCTTATTTAGTAACTGTTTTAGGTTTTGCTTCTGCTGGTATTGCTATTGCAATGAAAGATTTATTTATGAGTATTATGGGTTGGTTGGTTTTAATTATGGGAGGAAGTATTAAAATTGGAGATAGAGTTAAATTTGTAAGAGGTAATGTAGCATATGTAGGAGATATTGTGGATATTTCAATCCTTAGAATAACCCTACAAGAGGATATAACACTTACAACATATAATATTAATAGACGTGCTGGTAGATTTATTTTTGTACCTAATAATTTTATATTTACAGATATGGTTGCAAACTATTCCCACTCTAGTCTTAAAACCGTTTGGGATGGAATTGATTTTATTGTTACATTTGATTCTGATATAAACAAAACTATATCAATAGTCGCAGAGGTAACCAAAAAATACTCTAAAGGTTATACCGATATAACAAGAAAACAACTAAATGGCTTAAGAACAGAGTATAGCCTTAAAAATACAAATGTAGAACCACGAGTATTTTCATTTATAGATACTTATGGTATAAAAATAAGTTCTTGGTATATGACAAATTCTTATGCAACACTAAAATTAAGAAGTACCATATCTATGGAGATTATGGATAGGATAAAAGAGGAAGAAAATATCTCTATGGCATTTCCTACTCAATCTATTTTTATAGATAAAGATGTAAGAGGTTCAACTTGTATAGATACAAAGGGTAATAATGAATATACACAAGGGGGAAATATTGAATAAAGTATTTTTTAAAACTTTTGGTTGTCGAACAAATCAGTTTGATACTCAAATTATGATCTCTAAGCTTGATGATTTTATATTATCAAATAATGAACTTACAGCTGATACAATTGTGGTTAATTCTTGTACTGTTACAAATGGGGCTGATAGTTCTGTACGTGGATATATAAACTCTATCTCTAAAAAAAATCCAAAAGCAAAAATAATTTTGGCAGGTTGTGGCTCTCATTCAAAAGGTGAAATACTCTTTAAAGATAAAAAAGTATTTGGTGTTATGGGGCATTCTGAAAAAGAAAATATAAATAAGATTTTAAAAGAGCCTAAACCATTTTATCAAATAGGAGATTTAAAGCATATTGATAACACAATTGTAGAGCAGTTTATTGGTAAAAGTAGAGCATTTATAAAAATACAAGAGGGTTGTGATTTTAGATGTTCATATTGTATTATCCCATCTGTCCGAGGAGATGCAAGAAACCATTTAGAGGATAATATTTTAACTCAAATTCAAAAATTGGCTTCAAATGGTTTTGGTGAATTTATACTAACAGGAACAAATGTTGGAAGTTATGGCAAAAAAGATGGTTCATCTATGGCAAAACTTCTAAAAAAAATATCTAATATCAGAGGTGTAAGGAGAATTAGATTAGGCAGTATTGAACCGATACAGATAGATGATGAACTTAAAGAGCTAATGGGTGAATCGTGGATGGCTAAACATATCCATATTGCACTTCAACATACAGATGATAATATGTTAAAAATAATGAATAGACGCAATAGTTTTAAAGAGGATATAGCTCTTTTAGAAGATATATCAAATAAGGGTTATGCCATAGGAACAGATTTTATTGTTGGTCATCCAGGAGAAAGTGAAAAAATTTGGCAAGAGGCAATTAGCAGGGTTAAACAACTTCCTTTAACTCATATTCATGCTTTTAGTTATTCAAAAAGAGATAACACCCCTTCGGCTTTTATGAGTGATATTATTAAAGGAGATATAGCAAAGGCTAGACATAAAGAACTTACTAATATTATCAAAGATAAAAATTTAGATTTTAGAAAAAGAAATAATACTAATCTTGAGGTTTTATTAGAAAGTGGTAAAGATAATATATATAGTGGACTTGATCAATATTTTAATAGAGTTAAAGTCTCATCATCTCAAGATTTATCTTCTTCTTGGGTATTTTTAAATAATATAGAGGTAAAAGATGAAGGAAATGTCGCGAAGTTTTAGAGAAAAGAATATAAAAATAATTATTATATTATCTGTTATCTTAATGCTTCTTTTACTATTTTCAGCGTTAAGAGATAGATCAAAAGTGATTAGCTTAACACAGGCTGATGTTTTGGTTAAAAAAGATATTATAGTAAATGTATATCAAGATAAAAATTGGTTCTATTTAAATACAAAAGAGAAACACTACAAAATACTAAAAGATGCCGTAAATAAGAGATTTATCTATAATAGATATAAAGTTGAATTAAATTATGATA
>CAYWFW010000032.1:0-2685 GCA_964457735.1 uncultured Sulfurovum sp.
AAGTGCAATACCAGTCCCAACTCCAGTTGATACTGCATATATTAAAGTTTTCTTTTTAAAGACACCATTGGTAAGGTTTTCAACAGTTTGACCAAGCGCAGCAAGAGCAGGTTCAGCTAATGTTGCTCCAAAACCAAGAATCCAAGCAAAAATAATTGCTATTGCTATACCAAAAATATATGGATATATTTGAGAGATAGTACTACCATCACTATTAACCACATCTGTAAAAGCAGCGGGTATCAATGAACCACTTTGTGCTCCGAGCATAGAAAGACCATATGTTAATCCGATATTAAATACACACATACCAGCTACTGCTAGAAAAATTCCATAGGCTACTCTACCAGCATCTGTAATTTTTTCTCTAAGGACAATCTTCATAATAATCAATAAAAATATTACCAAAGGCACAATTGCTCTAACACCAAGTGTTATCTCAACACCTGGTGAGATTTCATACCAAGCAGGGATAGATGTAGTTGCTCCAGATAATATTTTTGCTTGTGCAATAATCTCTTCAACTGGAACTGTTGTGTATATATAAAGTGCTAGAAGTTCAACAACCAATATAGGAAAGAGTGATGCAAGTGTAACTATACCAAAGCCAGAAAGCGAATTATTACCTTTTCCAGCAGCAGATGCTATACCTATACCTAAAGCCAATACAAGTGGCACAGTAACCGGTCCTGTCGTAACCGCTCCACTATCCCAAGCAAGACCTAAAATACCAGCAAGATAGTCATTTGTCATAAAATATGCAGTAAATAAAATAACAGGGGTCAATGATAAATAAATATATGGCTTAAGACTCCAACCTTTAATAAATCTAATAGTTCCTAATACAGCGGCTATCCCAACACCAACACCAACCAATAAAACAAGCTGATCTGTGTATAAATTTAAAAGTGCATATAGATAAATACTTTTTGCTGCTTCTCCAGCGCTATTTAAATATGGCACAGCAGAACCAGCAGCCTTCAATGCCCCAATAGCTGGTTCTGCAAATGTAACACCAATCCCGAGTAAAAAAGCAATAAATAAAACCCAAACTAAAGATAGTTTTTTAGGTAAAGTGTTACCCATCATATTGCCAAGAGGCATAAGTCCTTGAACAATACCTTCCATAAATAGCATTAAGCCAATAATAACAGCACTTAATCCACCTGCAATCAATAAAGCATCAGCAATTGGTTGTTTAAGTATTATATATTGAAACAATACAAGATATATAACCAAAGGCATTAATGCTTTAACTTGATCCATAAACCTTATAGATATGTAAGGTTGCAATAACCTATAAATATCTAATCCTCTAAGCTGGATCTTACCTTGAGGTTTTTTCTTACCCTTTGTTAGGAGATTATAACTAATGGTTGTATGATTTACAACAGATTCTTTTATAAATTTGCTATAAGATACACTTCTTGTATCCTCCATTTTAATCCTTTAATTTTTTTAAAATCAAAACACTTAACAATGCTAAAGTAATTTCAAATTTCTACATATTACCATAAAATCTTTTAAAATCTTTTGAGAGATAGTTTTAAAATCTCTTTAGCAATAGTTTTATCATTTTTATTTCTAACATCAATAGTTATATCTGCTATGGTCTGATATGTTTTAACTCTTTTATCATATAAAATCTTTGCATTTTTTAAATCTTGAAAGAGTGGTCGTTTCTTAAGTTTATTTTTTGCATTTGGAGAAGATAATATTCTATTGTATATTGAGTTAAAATCTGATTTAAGATAAACAACAACTCCAAGTTTTTTTAAATTATTTACCTTGTAAAAACCTCCACCAACGGAAATAATGGTGTGTGATATTGAATCTTGTATCCAATTTGCTGTTTTTTGCTCAAGTTGTCTAAAATACTTTTCACCCTCTGTATCAAAAATATTTTTAATCTTTCGATTAGTAAAAGATTGTATCAAATCATCTGTATCTATTGCATAATAATCGCTTATTTGTGTTATTTTCCTTGCAATTGTACCTTTACCTACCCCCATAAAACCTATAAGAATGATATTATTTGTCATCATTGCACCTCAATTATGTCTTTATAATATTATAAAGACTATCTCTTTGAGTTGGTATAAAACCACTGTTTGCAATATAATCTGTAAATTCTTTTAATTTTAAACCATTAGCACTTTTTGCCCCAGCTGCACTATTTATAGATTCTTTAAATATTGTTCCATCTAAATCATCAGCACCATACTCTTGAGCTAATAATGCTAATTTGATAGTAGAGGTTACCCAGTATGCTTTTATATGAGGAATATTATCAAGCATTAATCTGCTAATAGCGATAGTTTTAAGTATATCCAATGCTGTTGGGAAGGATTTTACTTTTAGATAATTATTCTCTTTTTGATATACAAGCGGTATAAAAGCATTAAAACCATTGGTTTTATCTTGAAGTTCTCTTAATCTTAATAGATGATCAATTCTATGTTTTGGCTCTTCTATATGACCAAAAAGCATTGTTGCATTTGATTTCTTATCTCTTTTGTGCCATAAAGAATGTATCTTTAACCAATCTTTAGAACTAACTTTACCTTTACATATATAATCTCTAATCTCTTCATCTAATATTTCAGCTCCACCACCTGGCATTGAATCTACCCCCGCTATCTATCATTATATCTATATTCTCTTCATATGATTTATTATTCTCTT
>CAYWFW010000033.1:0-3521 GCA_964457735.1 uncultured Sulfurovum sp.
CTAAACAAAAGTTTAAAGAACTTATCTTGACTACCGAGAAAAAAATTTATATAACTATATATATAAAATGGAAAAGAGATATGATTTTATATATTATATTTAATAATAATGATACAAATATAGCTTTATCCACAAATAAAGCAAAACACATAATATTAGAGATAGAGAAAATTTTAACTATCGTGTGATGAATAGCCACTTTTTCCTTAAGGGTCAGGCGTTGAATATTGAATATTTACTCTTTATCCTTAACAATTTTATCATTTTTTAGTGAATTTTCAACGCCTGACCCGTAAAGATGTAGCTGTCAAAAATATATAATCTTTGCCTGTAATAGTAACTCTATATTTATGTTGTTGAAGATATTTTTTACAAAAATAAACATCTTTATATAATATTGATAGTTCTGAATATGAATAATTTGGTGCTTTTGCTCCATAAATCATTTGCGTATCTATCCATCTTGAATTTGGAAAACCTATTATTAATGCACTATTTGTACTTAATAAATTTTGAACCAAAGAGATAAAAAGTGTTTTAAAGTTGCTATTGATACTTTGAAGAGTTCCAATTGTGATAAGTAAATCAAATTTATCTAAATTTAGTTCATCTAAATTATTAATATCATATTGATAAAATATTTTGGTTGGAAATTTTGTTTTTGCAAACTCTATGGCACTTTGACTATAATCAATTCCAACCAAATCAATATTCTCAAATTCATCTTTTGACAACATAGATTTTATAGTTTCAAATTCATCTGCTTTATTTATTCCCAAATTTATAACCCGTTTTCTCAAAGATATATTAACATTTTTTAATGCTTCTTTATAATAATATATAAATGATGGTTCTTCATTTTTGATAATATTAGTAAATTCACTATCTATACCATACTTAATATCCTTATCTTCAGTTTTTATTTTATGAAAAGAGTTATCTAAATCAAGTTTTTGATAGGTTATTATAATTGTATTTTTTGAGGCTATTTGTGGAGTTAAGATTTTACAAAAATAAAGCTGAGACAAATCAACCCAACTTTTGAATGAACGATATATATATTTCTTATTATCAACTAAAATAGAACTTCCTGAATATAAAAAACTATCAATATCAGGAGATATAACTTCAAACTGTATAGTATCTTTTGATTTTATAAGTTTTAGCTGATTATCAAGCCAGTTCATAATCTCTAGCATTGATTGATTAGTAAATTCTTTCAATATTAAAAACTACCAATATATTGTAACATTTTTTCTTCCCCATCTTAATGCTCTTCTTTTATTTTTTCCCATATATATATCTATTTTTTTTCTAAATCTTTTATTCATCTTATCTCTTACTCTATAATATCCTTTTAGTCCTGAAATTTTAACCTTGCTTCCATTTTTTAAACCATATTTTCTAATTAAGTCTCTAGAAACTGCTATAACCTTGTTTCCAGGTCTTAATTTATTATTCCATGCAGCAATAAAAGGTGTTCTATCTGTTTGTCTTTTATGAGATGTGTATGCTGTGGCTATTACTCTTAATTTATGATTATAGTCCCTTTTTAAGAACTTATATTTTTTAGATTTAGATTTGGATTTAGATTTTTTGGATAATTTCTTTTTTCTTTTTTTATTAAGTTTTTTCTTTTCTTTTTTATCTATCTTTTTCTTTTTGATATATTTATCTTTATGGCTATAGGTACTTTTTTTATCTTTATCCCAATTATGAGCGATTATAGCAAGTTTACTCTCTTTTTTATCTGCTAAAGTTAGTTCTTTAATTATCTCTTGTTTAGATATAATTGATGGTTGAGAAAAAGAGGAATAAATCCCTTTATATATCATAGCATCTTCAAGAACTAGGCTATTTTGAATAATATCATCTTTGATACTTAAATTAGAATCAGTAGAGATAAAAGTATTATTAGAGTCTATTTGAATTGTTATATTCTTATCTTTAGGGATAAAGGTTTTATTGGAGTTTGTTTGAATTGTTATATTTTTATCGTTTTTGGTTATATGCCTATCTTTTGTTTGATTTTTTAATATCTCTTTCTCTTTGGCTGAGATATAAGTTCCTTTATACCTTACAGAATCCTCTATCATCAAACTACTCTCTATAATATCATCAATAGTTATAATCTCTTTATCTTGCTTTGGAAGAGGCAAAGTTTTTGTTGTTATTGTTCTTTTTCTAGGATGTGGTATCTTTTTTGCTTGTGTCTCAATTAGTGCATTTCCATAAGTATCACAATTGTGATTACTTACAGAAAGATTACTGCACTCTTCAACTTTATTTGCTAAAAGTGTATAAGGTGTAATTATTAAAATTAATAAAGGTAAACTAATCTTTTTTATCATAATTATTTACTATAAAAATTTTAGCATTTCATGCTTAATATTCTCTTTTTGTACAACATCTTTATGAATAATATCTTTATCTAATAAATTTGTAATAAGAGATGGAACTATTAAATCAGAATTTTTACTAATTATCTCTAGTGCATCTATATCATTTTTAACATCATATCCAAGAGCTTTTGCAACAACAGGACTAAACTTTGTCCATTCAGCAGTTGAGTATATAACAGTTTTTAGATTTTCATCTCTTAGGGTTTTATATGCTTTGATACAAGTTGCTGTGTGAGGATCCATGATATATCCATCTTTTGCATAACTTGTTATAGTTTTGCTACACTCTATATCATCACTAAAAGAAGCAGAAAAATCTTCTTGAATTGATTTAATCTCATCATCATTCATTTGATATTTGCCATCTTTTTCTAAACTTTGCATCAACTCTCTTGTTCTTGTTGCTCCAAATTTATCAAATAGGATTCGCTCAACATTAGAACTTTTTAAAATATCCATAGCTGGTGAATCTGTTTTTGTTAAAGTTTTAGTTGTTAAATCGTAAGAGCCATCATTAATCCAGTCTGTTAAGATATTATTTACATTTGATGAGATTAGTATCTTTTTAATTGGTAATCCAGCTTTTTTTGCATAATATGCACCCAAAGCATTTCCAAAGTTTCCACTAGGAACAGTTAAATATATTTTATCACCCTTTTTTATTTCATCTGTTCTTATAAGCTCTAAATAACTGTGAATATGGTAAATTACTTGAAAGATTATTCGTCCAAAATTTACAGAATATGCAGCTGATAGTTTAATACCTTTAGCTTCTAATTCATCTTTAAAATCAGCAGATGCCAAAAGTGTTTTTAAGGCATTTTGCGTATCATCAAAATTACCCTCTACTCCAATTACCTTAAGATTTTTTGCATCTTCTGTAACCATTTGAAGTTTTTGAACATCACTAGTTCCACCATCAGGATATAAACAAACCACTTTAATATTATCTTGATTTTTAAATGTTTCAAGTGTAGCAGGACCTGTATCACCACTTGTTGCTGCCATAATAAGATAATTCTCATTTTTCTTTTGAGCTAATTTTGATAAAATATATCCAAAGGGTTGAAGAGCCATATCTTTAAACGCACGGGTTGGACCATGATATAGTTCACTAAC
>CAYWFW010000034.1:0-12637 GCA_964457735.1 uncultured Sulfurovum sp.
AATCTTTAGAATTATTAGAATATTTTCAAAGTAAAATGCAGTTTTTAGTTAATAAAAAAGTAGATGGATTATAAAATAAAAATTTGAAAAGGAAAGGTAGCATGAACAAAGTAGAACTTATAGAAAGAATTACTAACGGTGAGGATAGTTATACACAGTTTAAAGAGCAAATTATAAGTTCAAAAGATTTAGCCAAAGAGTTTGTGGCATTTTCTAATGCCATGGGTGGAGTTATAATTTTTGGGGTAGCAGATGATGGTACAATTAAAGGATTAGATACTCAAAGTATAGAACAGATAGGACAACTTATAGGTAATGTAGGACAAGAAAATATTAAACCACCTATTCACCCATTAAGTAATAATATCACTATTGATGGTAAAAGATTAGTAATAGTTGCTATTGAGAGTGGTTTTTCTAAGCCTTATAAAACAAGTAGTGGAATTTACTATACAAAAAGTGGTGCAGACAAAAAAATTATGTCTGATGAAGAGTTGAAACGACTTTTTAGCGAACCTAAAAGATTATATGCTGATGAGGAGATACTATCACAAACAACTATTAAAAATCTAAATCATCAACTATTCTATATCTATCTTGAAAAACATAATAGAGATATTTTTCAAGAACTTGAAGATAATAAGTTGGATTTAGAAACTCTACTTGAAAATGAGTTGATTATGAAAAAGGGTAGTTTGACACTATCTGGAAATCTTATATTTGGTATAAATCCACAAAGATTTACACCACTTTTTTATATAGATTGTTGCTATTTTGATGGTAATGAGGTATTTGTAGATAAATATATAACTAAAAAACGAGTTTTAGGTACATTTGAAAAGTTATATGAGGATAGTATGAGTTTTGTAAAAAGTAATTTGAAAAGTAGGCAAGTTGAAGCAGACTTTAACTCTAAAGGAGTATTAGAGATAGATGAAAGAGTTTTGGCAGAATTAATAACTAATGCTTTAATTCATAGAGATTATTATATAAATAGCTCTATTAAGATTTTTATATTTTATAATAGAGTAGAGATTATAAGCCCAGGTAAATTAACCAATTCATTAACTATTGAAAATATCAAAAGTGGTAGGTCAATTTGTAGAAATCCAATACTAGATTCTATCTGTGAAAATATTTTACCATATAGTGGATATGGAAGTGGTATTCAAAGAGTAATTAGTATTAATCCTAATGTGGAATTTATAAATGATATAAAGCTAGAGCAGTTTAAATGTATAATTCCTAGAGTAGATTCAAAAAATTAAAATAAAAACAAAGGAAAAAAATGAGAAAATATAATATAGCCGTAGTAGGTGCAACAGGAGCTGTTGGAGAAGAGCTTTTTGAGGTCTTAAAACAAAGGGATTTTCCTGTTGCTAACTTGTTACCACTAGCTAGTAAAAGTAGTGCTGGTAAGTTGATAGAGTTCAATGAGATTCAATATAAAATAGAGGAACTTACAGAAGATGTTTTTGTAGATAGAGATATTGATATAGCATTTTTTAGTGCAGGGGGTAGTATTTCGGCGAAGTTTGCTAAATATGCGGTAGAGAGTGGAGCAGTGGTAATTGATAATACAAGTCACTTTAGAATGATAGATAATATTCCTCTTGTTGTGCCAGAGGTTAATCCAGAAGATATTTCTCTATGGGAAGAGACTGGAATTATCGCAAATCCAAACTGTTCAACTATTCAAATGGTTCAGTTATTAAAGCCTCTTCATGATTTATATGGTATTAAAAGAGTTGATGTTAGTACATATCAAGCAACTTCTGGAGCAGGTAAAGCTGGTATGCAAGAGCTTGTTAAACAGATGGAAGAGTTTTTTAATTTTAAATTAGATCAAACTAAAGTTGAAGCATTTTCTCATCAAATTGCATTAAATGTTATCCCTCATATTGATACTCCACAAGAGAATGGTTATACAAAAGAGGAGATGAAGATGGTAAATGAAACAGCTAAGATTATGCATTCTGATTTTGCAGTTTCAGCTACTTGTGTAAGAGTTCCTGTTTTGAGAAGTCATAGCGAATCTATTACTATTACATTTGAAGATAATGTTGTGGTTGATGTAGATAAAGCTAGAGAGGTTTTATCAAATTTTGAAAATGTAGTGGTGATTGATGATTTAGAAAATAATGAATATCCTATGCCTATAACTTCAACAGATACGGATGAAACTTATGTTGGTAGAATTAGAAAAGATATATTTGCTGATAATATTTTACATATTTGGGGTGTTGCTGACCAAATAAGAGTTGGTGCTGCGACCAATTCAATTAGAATTGCAGAAAAATGGATAAAGTTAGAGGATATATAAATTATGATGAAAAAGATTGAACTTATTTTTGAAAGTATTCTATGGAATACACGATTTTTTGTTTTATTAGCTGTAATATTTTCTATATTAGGAGGAATTTCTCTTTTTGCAGTAGCTAGTGTTGATATTTTTACCACTTTTACAAATGTAATAAATACATATTGGAATCATCTTCATCCAGAACATTTTCATGAAAATATTGTAAGTTCATTAATTGGTGCTATTGATCTGTATCTTATTGCAATAGTTATGTTTATTTTTGCATTTGGATTATATGAACTATTTATCTCTGAAATTGATATAGCTCAAAATACAAGCTCTTCTAAAATATTAGAAATTCACTCATTAGATGAATTAAAAGATAAGCTTGGCAAAGTTATTATAATGGTTCTTGTGGTTAATTTCTTTCAAAGAGTACTTCATACATCTTATAGTGGAGCATTAGAGATGATGTATTTATCAATTTCTATTTTGGCTTTAGCATTGGGACTTTATTTTTTACATAAAGGGAGTAAACACTAAAATTCTTTCAAAACTAATCGGAAGTGATGGCTTCTTTTTCGCCTCACTAAAAGCTGGAGCTAAAGCACCAGTTCCGAGTTTTGAAGGAAGTCCTACTTAATAATCTTTAATTGCATCATTAATTTGAACATAAGCTTCTATTGGTGTTGTTTCAAAATATGCTATATGATGCTCTTTTGCAAAATCTCTGGTCATATCTTGTATCTTTAAAAGATTAAATCTTGGTGCTTTAGGAAATAAATGATGTTCTATTTGAGTATTTAATCCACCATAAAACCAATGAATAAATGCCCCACCTTTTAAAGAACGACTTGTTCTCATCTGTAATTCCATCCATGATAATTTTTTACCATCTTCTTCATTAAATACTTCACAACCTAAGTGATTTGTTATAAATCCAAATGCTAACCAAACTGAAAGTACAAAATATAAAGTTAAAAAAACTATAATAGCACTACTAAAAGGTAAGATAGCAAACATAGTTCCCCAAATAATTGGCCAATGTAACAACATTAAAGCAAATTCACTATAAAGTTTTCTTTTCAATACAAAGTTATATGATTGAGCAATAAATGCAGGATACATAAAAAATAAAGAACCCCAAAAAATAATATATTTATATTTTCTTACAAGAGGATTATCCCCTTTGTTATTTGGTGTAAAAGCACCATCAAGAGCCATTATATCCTCATCTTTTGTAACTGTATTACAGTATGTATGATGATTAATATTATGCTTAAAATCCCACCAAGAAGATGAATTACTAAGAATAATAGCAGAAAATGGGTAACTAAGTTTAACGGATAATGATTTATTTTTAAAATATTGTGTATGTAAAATATCATGAGATATAAAAACAGCACGGGTAAAAATAAGAGTCATAAAAAGACCAAGTAAAATTGGATTCCACATATTAGCAGTACTATAAGCAACAATAAGTGATACTACTACAGCAATCATCTCAACAGAACCACGAACAGGAACTCTATCAAGCAGACCAGCCTCCCGTACTTTAGCCTTAAGCTCATCAAAATTATCTGGGTAAGAAACAGTTGTCATATATAAACCTCCATAAGTTTTTTATCATTATAGCAATATACACTTATAACTTAGATAATTCATATTTATTTACTATATTATTTCCCAATGTCTACCTTTTGGTAGCTATTTACCTAAACAAAATTCTCCAAACATTTTATCTAATATTTCGTCACTATTATACGGTTTAGAGATTGAACTTATATGCTCTACTGCATTTTGTAAATGATATGAAAAAAACTCTAACTCATCATTAAGTAAAAGAGGCTTTGCATTGATAATCTCATCTCTTGTTTTTATTACTGCTTCAATTTGCCTAGCAGATATTAACATTAGCTCTTCACCTTCACCTATAGAATTTAATAACTCTAATAATTTATCAGTTAATCTATTTAATCCCTTTTTAGTACTCATTAAAATAGGCAAAAATTTATCTAATTCTGATTTATCTATCTTTTGAGGTAAATCTGATTTATTAATTACCGATATTAGATAAGTATCTTCTAGTTTATTAAGTAGAGATATTATTTTTTTATCTTCTTTATCTATAGCTTGATTTCCATCAAAAAGAGCGATTACAATATCAGATTCATTAAGTGTATTAATTGCTCGTTCAACCCCAATTTTTTCAATATCATCTGTAGCTTCTCGAATCCCTGCAGTATCAACAAGCTTAATAATATGTGAGCCTATCCGTATTGATTCCTCTATTGTATCTCTTGTTGTTCCTGCTATATCACTTACAATTGCTCTATCATAATGAAGTAATCCATTTAAAAGAGAGCTTTTACCAACATTAGGTTTTCCTATAATAGATACTTTAAATCCCTCAATTAAGCCTTTTCTTCTATGACTAGCATCTACAATAGTTTCTATCTTAGATGTTAAGCTATCAAGTTGAGATATTAAATTGTCTATTATATCATTAGGGATATTATCTTCTGCATAATCGATTAAAACTTCTGAATATGCAAGAGCTTTCAAAAGTAAATCTCTACTTTCATCAACAAAATCTTTAAGTTCACCTTTTAACTGTTTTGCTAAAATCTTAGCAGCATCAATACTTTTTGCCTCTATTAATTTTGCTGTAGCTTCTGCTTTTGTTAAATCAATCTTACCATTTAGAAAGGCTCTTTTAGAAAACTCTCCAGCAGTTGCTAATCTTGCCCCATAATTAACTGTTGTCTCTAATATCTCCTCGGCAACTATCATTCCACCATGACATTGAAACTCAATAATATCTTCGCCTGTAAAACTTTTAGGGGCATTAAAATATAAAATAATAGCTTGATCTATTAATTTATCATCAATATTATAAAGTGAGGTTAAAGTTGCCAATCTAGGAGAGATTATATCTTTTTTAGAAATCTTTTTGGCAATTTTGAGTGCTTGACTACCACTAATTCTTATTATAGATATAGAGGATACTCCATTAGCAGTAGCAATAGCAGCTATTGTTGAGTTCATCTAACTCTTTTCATTTAAAATTTTTTTAGGGGAACTAAAATCATTAATTACTATATACTTATTTCCATCTTTTGATGTTTTAATTGCCACATATTTATGAGGGAATTCCTCTCTTAACTCCTCAAGAGCAAGTTGAGCCAATATTCCATCAAGACTTCTTGTTTTGCCTCTTCCATTTTTATGAATATGTTCTATTACAGGTTGAATATAATTTTTAATCATCTCTTTTTGAGAAGCTAAAAATTGAGCAATTTCAAGCTTAACATATAGATTATACTTTGACTGTAACCAATTAAAAAGCATATAAGAAAATGCGTTATATCTATGCCCCTCTTTTCCTATTAATAAAGCTGTATCAATACCATCTAAATATATTTTTACTATATTTTCTTCAATACTAACCTCTACTGTATCTATATTATAACAACTATATGAAAGCAGTTCTACTATATCTTTTTGAATCAATACCTCTAACTCTTGATTCTTAGAATCTTCATTTGTATCTAAAATCTCAAATTCATTGATAATTAACTCTTTATCTTTTGTTGATGTATCTTTATTATCAAAAAAGTTATTTAATATATCTGTATCATTTTTTGTAAGATTTTCATCTATATTATTTGACTGTTTTAACTCCTCTTTTTTAGGCTCTTTAACTTTATCTTCAACCATAATATCTTTCATAGTTTTATTATTAGACACCTCTTCTGGTTTTTCTATTTTTTCAATAACTTTTTTTGGTCTGATTGTGATTTGAGTTTTTTTAGGCTCTTCTTTTTTAGGCTCTTTCTCTTGTATATTACAATCTGCAACAATAATTGCATTTTTTTTCATAAAACCTAAAATACCAGAAGTGGGATGCTGTATTATCTCATATTTTAGTTGTGTAACTGAACACTGTAGCTCTAAAGCTGCCTTCATATAGGCATCTTCAAGAGTTGGAGCTTCTATTTTTTTCATTACTTATCCTTAGTTTTCTTATGTGCTTCTATCTCTAATGCTTTATGTTTTTCATAAGCGTTATTAATGTAATACTGTTGAGCAATAGAGAATATATTATTTACTAACCAGTATAATACTAATCCTGATGGGAATGTGATAAAAAACATAGTCATAACTAAAGGAAGATACATAAAAATCTTCTGTTGAAGTGGATCTGTAATTGTAGTTGGAGTAAGCTTTTGTTGTAAATACATAGATGCACCCATTAAAATTGGTAAAATAAAATAAGGATCCATCTTTGATAAATCTTCAATCCATAATATCCATGATGCACCTTGAAGCTCAACAGCATTTAATAAAACTCTATATAATGCAAAAAATACTGGAATTTGAAGTAACATAGGTAAACATCCACCCATAGGATTTGCATTATGCTTTCTATACAACTCCATCATATGTTGATTCATTTTTTGTGGTTCTTTACCATATTTTTCTTTAATCTCTTTCATTTTTGGAGCTAAATCTTTTAATTTTTGCATAGACATCATACCTTTATATGATAAAGGAAAAAGAATAAGCTTAATTAAAAGTGTAAATAAGATAATTGCCCAACCCCAATTACCAATAACATTATATATCCACATAATTACGGCAAAAAATGGTTTTGATAAAAATGTAAACCAACCATATTCAACTGTATCAACAAGAGCTGGATTTATATTATATAAAATTCTATAATCTTTTGCACCAATATATCCATTTAATTTAAGATTCTGTTCCCCTTGAATAAATATTAAAGGGTTATCTTCAGTATCTTTTAATAAAGATACACTCATCCCCTTGTCAAAATTATATAATAGTGATGTATAATATCTATCAAATGCAGAAGCGATACTAGCACCTTTAAACTGCTCATTACCCAATGCATCGCCATCTTCAATAGTATTAATTATATTATCAGCACCTTTAATTAAAGCACCTTTTACAATCATAAATTTAGATTTATCAGCAATAGGACGATAACCTGTTGTTAAAAAATAATCTTCATTTTTTGATAGTTGTATATCTAAATCATAATGACCATCAGGATAAATTGTTAAAGTTTTTGTAACTGTGTTAGTTGAAAGGGTTTGAGTAAGAACAACAGTTGCACCTTTATCAGTTAAATTTAGTGTGCTTGTTGAAGCTTTATAATCTGTTTCAAACGCCTCTTTATTTAATGCAGGATTAGTAAATCTAATCTCAAGAGCTTTAGTTTTACTAATATCAAATAGTTCCAAAGTTTTATTCTCATCAGTTTTATATTTTTCTGCTAAAAGTGTAAATTGTGATATACGACCAAAATTATCTATCTCTAAAATAAAATCTTTTGAGCTAACAGTAGTTATAACAGGTGATGAGTTTTTAGTTATAGGTGCATTATTTTTTGGTGTATCTTGTGTAGTTTTAACAATTTGAGGTGTTGATTTATCTCCATCTGCTTTGACTATTACTTTAGATGTAGTAGTAGTTGTGTTATTATCTTTTGAAGCTGATTGTTGTATGAAATATTCTAAAGCCACAAAAACCATAAATGATAAAGCAAATGCTAAGAAAAGCCTTTTATTTAAGTCTATTTTATCCAATGTTATACCTTAATTTTAAATTATATTTTTTATATTATACTCAACTTGCTGGAGTTTATAAATTACAATTCAAAGATTAAATATCATTAGAGGCGATTGCCAAACATTTATTAAGTGCATAGAGATATGTTTTCTCAAATTCTTGAAAACTTTTAGTTAAAAGAAGAGGTTTGGCAACTAAGACAAACTCTCCACTTTTTAACTTATCTATATTTGCAAGGAAATGCGATCTAAGTAAGCGTTTAGCCCTATTTCTTTTGACTGCATTTCCAATCTTTTTACTTGCTACAACTCCTACTTTATGAGTAGTTTCCTCTTTATAAAAAAGAACAAAAGATGGTGTATGCCAAACCTTTGTTGCATTCTTATATACTCTATTAAACTCTTTACTATTTTTTAATGAAGTAAAATGTTTTAAACTGCTAATCTCTTTCTTCCTTTAGCTCTTCTTGCAGAAATTATCTTTCTACCATTTTTTGTCTTCATTCTTGTTCTAAAACCATGAGTTCTTTTTCGTGGTGTGTTATGGGGTTGAAAAGTTCTTTTCATATTATTCTATCCTTCTTTTTAATAAAAAATTTATACTAAGTTTATAAGCATATTTATGAACGCGATTTTATCCAAACAACACTTAAGGTAATATTTATTTGATAGCTTTTCTCTTATCTTTTAAAAAATTAAGCCGTTATTCTCATGTAAATTCTAAATAAAAGATACTTACCCATATTAAAGTTGTAATTATAATGCTAACAAAAACCACACTACTTCCCAAATCTTTTGCATCTTTTGCTAATGGATGAATATCTGAGGTAACTAAATCTACAACTCGCTCAATCGCACTATTAATAAGTTCTGCTAATAATGGTAAGAATAAAGAGATTGATAGTATCATCTTATATGCCAATTCCATAGATATAAAATATATAAAAATTTGTAAGATAACAAAAAATATCAACTCTATTTTAAATGATGTTTCCTCTTTAAGTGCTACTTTTAGACCATCTAAAGCATACTTTGTATTGTTTAATATGTGATAATTTGGTTTATTTATCAAGATACTTCCTTTATTTTGTAATATTCTTCAAAACTTTTAATTATAGCATTATATAGTTAATTTTAAAAAGAAAATGGTAATTTGAGTATTGCATCTAAAGTTATCTTGACATTTACCATAAAAACAAATATAATATTTTAATAATTAGATAAGGAAACTAAAATGGCAGATGAGATGGTGGAAAAAGATAAAGAACCTAAAATAAAAAAGGTTGTGGTGGCAGCTGATAATTTAAGTTTGGGAATCTCTATAGTTGTAGCAGTGCTTTTAGGTGTTGGGATTGGTATTTTTATGAAAAACCTATTTAATACTCCATGGTTATTGTGGTTAGGGGTATTTTGGGGAGTCTCTGGAGCAATTTTAAATGTATATAAGGCTTATAAAAAACAGCAAAAAGTTTTTGATGAACTTGCAAATGAACCGAGGTATAAATATAAAAATGAAAAATACAATTAAGATATTATTAAGTGTTGCTCTTATATTAGTGTTTAGCACTTTTTTTATAACAGATAATAGTGTGAGTTACTCTTTACTTGTTGGATATATTACATCATCATTTATAATGATAGCGTCAATGAGAAGTTACCAAACATTTGTAGAAAAATCTGTTTCTATGGGATTAATCCCTGATGATCAAAGAGATACTATTGACAAAGTTGAAGATCCTTATATGTTATTTGATGATGAAAAAATTGATGAATCAAAAGATAAAGATTTAGTTGAGGTGGTAAAAGAGGAAAGAGCAAGATTAAAAGGTAATGGAAGAAGTTTTGCTGATGTATTAAAAGACTCAAGAACTTCACTTTCACCATATAGACTTTTAGCTTATGTTTTTATGGTAATGAGCTTTATATATCTTCAGAAAAATGAAATTTTAGATATAAAGACATATCTTATTTCAATCTCTATACCTATGATAGTTGTTATAATCTCACTTATATGGATAAGTGATGATAATAAATAGTTGTAGTTTCATAATTTCATATTATTCTAACAACATTTTTGATAAAATACTATAAAAATTTAAAAGAGAGTAATTAATGCAAAAACAATATCGTTTAAATGTTGCTGCTATTGTACTATCTTCAAAATATCCAGATAAATGTGAATTTTTTGTGGCACTTAGAAGTGATATAAAAAATGCTTGGCAATTTCCACAAGGTGGAATAGACAAAGGTGAAACGCCTAAAAAGGCACTTTTAAGAGAGTTATTAGAGGAGATTGGTACCAATAATATAGATATTATATCAGAGTATCCTGAGTGGATTACTTATGATTTTCCAAAAATAGTAGCTCCTAGAATGCATCCATATAGTGGTCAAACTCAAAAATATTTTTTAGTTCGCTTAAGAGACAATAATAATGTTAATTTAAATTGGCAAGATAGCCCTGAATTTGAAAAGTATCAATTTGTAAGTTATCAAGAGTTAATGCAAAAAGCTAGTTATCTAAAAAGACCAGTATATAAGAAAGTGATAGATTATTTTATGAAAGAAGGATATATTTAAGATGTTAATTGTACAAAAATATGGTGGTACAAGTGTAGGTAATCTTGATAGAATAGAGAATGTTGCATTGCGTATAGCAAAAGCGAAAGATAAAAAGATTGATTTAGTTATTGTTGTATCTGCTATGAGTGGTGAAACCAATAAGCTGATTAATTATGCTAATCATTTTAGTAAAGATCCATCAAAAAGAGAAATGGATATGTTATTAAGCTCTGGAGAAAGAGTAACAGCTGCTTTATTAGCAATTGCTTTACAAGAAAAGGGATACGATAGCATTGCTATGACAGGAAGACAAGCTGGAATTTTAACTGATGAAAAACATACTTATGCAAGAATAGATTCTATTGATACTACAAATATGTATAAAGAGTTAAATGCAGGAAAAATAATTATTGTTGCAGGATTTCAGGGGATAAATAAAAATGGGCATATCACAACACTTGGTCGTGGTGGTTCTGATTTATCTGCTGTTGCAATTGCAGGAGCATTAAAAGCAGATGCTTGTGAAATATATTCTGATGTAAATGGGATATATACTACAGATCCTAGAATTGAACCTAATGCAAAAAAATTAGATCAAATATCTTATGATGAGATGCTAGAATTATCATCTCTTGGAGCAAAAGTTTTGCAAAACCGTTCTGTAGAGTTGGCAAAAAAGTTGGGTGTAAAATTATATGCTAAGAGTAGTTTTAGTGAGGATAAAGGAACTTTGATAAAAGAGGAGAGTGACAATATGGAAGCTGTATTAGTAAGTGGTGTTGTGCTAGATAAAAATCAAGCAAGGGTAACTTTAAGAGGTGTAACAGATAGACCAGGAATTGCCTCAGAGATATTTACATCATTGGCAAATAATGATATAAATATAGATATGATTATTCAAAATGTTGGTACTGATGGATTAACCAACTTAGGATTTACGGTAATTCCTAGTGATTGGGATAGAGCAAAGATACTTATGCAAGAGTTTGATCATGATATAGAAGGTTTAGATTTTGATGAAAATGTATGTAAAGTATCTATCGTTGGTGTTGGGATGAAATCTCATTCTGGTGTAGCAGCAACAGCATTTACTCAGATGGCAAAAGATGCTATTAATATACAGATGATAAGTACAAGTGAGATTAAAATATCTATGATTGTAGATGAGAAGTATGGAGAATTAGCTATTCGAGAACTTCATAAAGTATATGAATTAGATAAGTAGTCTATGCAGAAATTTTTAACTTGGACTTTAGATACTATTCGAGAAGAGGGTTCAAGCTTTAGTTGGATGGAGGAGTACCGTTATGAATGGACTCCTTTAGTATTAAATGCCGTTTCAAAAATAATAAAAGGGCAAACTTTACTTATTGTAACAGATGATGATCGTAGATGGTTTGGAAAATATATAACCAGTAGAATCAATCATAAAAATCTTAATCGTCCTTTCTTACCAATATTTCCGTTAGAAACAATATTCCCAAATTTTAAATCTCTTGATACCACTTTAGATTTAGAACTCCTTGAAGATATGCTAGATATATCTTATCCTAGTGGATATTTTATATGGTATATAGGTAAAAAACATCATCCATATAGTAAATTCGCATATAGAAGTGATGAAAACTTTTTATGGACATTAGATAATGAAGTACCAAATGGTTTTAGAATAAGAGCCTCTGATGCACTCTTAGATATCAGATTATTACAGCTTTTTAAACTATTTAATAAAACAATTGATATAGTTCTGTTTGGAAAGATGATTAATGAGACTTCATAGCCAACTTCTTATCACCTCAAATATTGATATAGCAATAAAGAAACTAGAAGAGATTAGGGAAAATGAAGAGTTTATTAAAATAGTTAATTACGATAACTTTTTAGTTGAAGATGCTAAACTTGCGATAGAAAAGGCATATATTACATCAGAAAATAGAGCCATAATAATCTTAGCAAGTAATCATTTTTCCGATATTGTACAAAATAGATTGCTTAAAATAATAGAAGAACCTCCACCAAATAAAGAATTTATAATAATTACTACAAGTAAATCCTCTATTTTACCAACTATCAAATCAAGATTGCCAATATATAGTCTAAAAAATAGGTTAGAAGATGAAGATTTAGAATTAGATTTTAAAAATTTAAATTTAGAGATGGTATATAACTTTCTTCA
>CAYWFW010000035.1:0-4041 GCA_964457735.1 uncultured Sulfurovum sp.
ATTTTTAGGATTTAGTTTATCCTTATATAATAATATCACTGCTAAAATAGCTGAGAATTGTATAATTACCTCATAAGCTTTATTTACACTACTTTGTTCTACTCCCATAAAATGAGATGCTACTATCATATGTCCTGTGGAAGATATTGGTAAAAACTCTGTAAATCCCTCTATTATTCCTATAATTATTGCTTGAAAAATATCCATATAACTACCTTTAATTAATATCTGCTATTATATCACAAAGGAAATTAGTATGAGTGTATCAACAAGGTGGTAAAAATTATATAAACCTTGACAATTAACAACTATCTTACTAAAATAAATTCATTAAATAAAATGGAGAGTTAATTTATGTTAAATAAGATTTTTTCAATGCAGATGGCAGTTTTATTGCTATTTGCTTTTGCTTTTGCTATTGGTGGAGCAACTTTTATAGAGAATGATTATGGAACTCAAAGTGCAAGAGCTTTGGTTTATAATGCAAAATGGTTTGAGGTGCTACTTATTTTTATCACACTAAATTTAATATATAATATATTTAAATTTAAAATGTATAAAAAAGAGAAGATGGCTCAGTTTATTTTTCATATATCATTTATACTAATAATTATTGGTGCAGGAGTTACAAGATATGTTGGCTTTGAGGGTATAATGCATATTCGTGAAGGTGCAAGTTCTAATACAATGATGAGTGATATAATGCTTTTGCAAGTTGATTTAAAAAAAGATGATTCAAAATCTCACTTTGAAAAAGTTCTTTACTTATCTTCAATGAATCAAAATAGTTTAAAGGAGAATATATCAATAGCTGATAATAATATTAATATAGAACTTTTAGAGTATCTACCAAATGTTACAAAACAGATTATAAAAGATAAAAATAGTAAAGATTCTATTCTTGAATTGATGGTTTCTACAACTAATCAACCAGGCAACCCTATAGTTTTAGAAAAAGGTAAAAGTATAGATAAGGGTAGTTTTATTATCTCTTTTGAAGAAAAGATTATCACCTCTAAACCAGTTATATATATTAGTGAAAGTTCTAGTGGTAAAATTACTATGAATAGTCCTTATGATTTTCAAACTGTTTTGATGAAAGACCAAAGTAAAGAAAATATAGGTAAAGGTGAAAATATAGACTTTAATCAAAAAACTTTATATCAATTTGATGATGGTATGTTTGTACTTAAAAAAATATATCCAAATGCTTCAATGAAAATGTTATCATCGTCTATTAAATCTACTTCTGGATTACCAGATATGCTTCGTATAAAAGTTAGCAATCAAGATGATTCAAAGATTGTAGAAATTCAAGGTACAAAAGCAACTATTGGGGATACCAAAGAGCTGATAATAAATGGTATCAAAGTATCACTAACTTATGGTTCAAAGATTATCCCTATACCTTTTGATATTAAACTTGTTGATTTTGAACTTCAAAGATACCCAGGTTCAAATACTCCATCATCTTATGCAAGTGATGTAATTTTGATAGATAAAGAGCAAAATATCAATAAACCTTATCGTATTTTTATGAATCATATATTAGAACATCGTGGATATAGATTCTTTCAATCATCTTATGATATGGATGAAAAAGGTACAATTTTATCTGTAAATCATGACCCAGGAACTTTGCCAACTTATATTGGATATTTTCTTTTGGCATTAGGGATGTTTTGGACTTTATTTTCTACTAAAAGCAGATTTCAACAACTTTTAAGAGGTACAAGAAAACTTCAACAAGGTGCTTTAAGTATCTTTGCAATTTTAATATTTAGTTTAACCCCTAGTTATTCATCTGATGAGCTAAATCATATTGATAATTTTTCAAAATTAGTTATTCAAGATAATCAAGGACGGATGAAACCACTTGATACTTTAACATCTCAAGTTATTGCCAAAATCACAAGAAAAAGTTCTTTTTTAGGTATGAATGCAAATCAACTATTTTTAAGAATGATGATTCAACCAGAAAAATATCAAGATAAAGCTATGATTAAAATAGGTCATCCAAAAATTGCTAAAGCATTAAATATGCCAATTGATACAAAATATCTTAAGTTTTCAGACTTTTTTGAAAAAGAGGGCAATGGATATATACTATATAATGAAGTATCAAATGCTACAAGAAAAAAACCAGCACAAAGAGACCAATATGATAAAGAGTTAATTAAGGTGGATGAGAGGGTAAATATCTCTTATATGGTTTATACAGGCTCACTCTTTAAGATTTTTCCAAAACCTCATGATACAAATAACCTTTGGCTTTCTCCAATAGATGCTATTCAAAATTTGCCAGAAAAAGATAGTAAAATGGCTCAAATGATTATATTTAACTATTTTGATGCTGTTGGAAAAGCTATAGATAGTGATAATTGGACACAAGCTGAAAAGGCTTTAGATATAATTAAACAATATCAAAATAAATTTGGTAGTGAAGTATTACCAACAGATTCTCAGATTAATCTTGAAGTTATATATAATCATCTTGGAATATTTGGAAAGCTCATCCCTCTTTACTTGATTGTGGGATTGATATTATTGATATTATCGTTTATTCACATATTAAAACGCTCATTTAATCTTAAATTATATACACAAATTGTGCTATCTATTATTATTTTAGGATTTGCAGTTCACACAATTGGACTTGGTGTAAGATGGTATATCTCTGGTCATGCTCCTTGGTCAAATGCTTACGAATCAATAGTTTATATCGCTTGGGCAACTCTTTTGGCAGGATTCTTATTTATGAAAAATTCACCAATTACTCTAGCTTCAACGGCAATTTTATCTGGTGTACTTTTATTTGTAGCTCATCTAAATTGGCTTGACCCTCAAATTACGACACTTATGCCTGTTCTTAAATCGTATTGGTTGATGATTCATGTGGCTGTTATAACTGCTAGTTATGGATTCTTGGGGCTTGGTGCATTATTGGCATTTGTAACATTTACGCTATATATTTTAAAAACAGAAAGTAATCAAGAAAATATAGATAGATCAATCAAAGAGTTAAGTAAAATAAATGAGATGAGCTTGATTATTGGTCTTATTTTACTTACCATAGGGAATTTTTTAGGTGGTGTTTGGGCAAATGAATCTTGGGGACGCTATTGGGGTTGGGATTCAAAAGAGACTTGGGCAGCAGTTACTATCTTAATCTATAGTGTGGTTATTCATCTAAGATTTATTCCAAAATTAAACTCTATCTTTATCTATAATATCGCTTCCCTTGTGGCATATAGTTCAGTGCTAATGACATATTTTGGAGTTAATTTTTATCTTTCAGGACTTCACTCTTATGCTGCTGGTGACCCTTTACCAATTCCATCGTGGGTTCTTCCATCTGTATTTGTGATATTTGCTATTATTATATTAGCATACCTTAGAGATAAAGCTATAAAAAAGAATTAAGATAATATGAAATATATACTATATTGTAATTTACCATACTCATTTTCTATCCTTAAACCGTTAGAAGATGAGATTATCAAAAGAGAATTTGATTGTATTTGGTATGTTCCAAAAAATATCTTAGAACAATTCCCATATCAAAATAGCTCTTTTACATCAGATATTAAAGATATAAGAGAGTATAAAAGCGATGTTATATTTGTGGCAGGTAATGAAGTTCCCCATTTCTTACGAGGGATTAAAGTGCAGATTTTTCATGGTCTTGCAGGTGAAAAAAAAGGACATTTTAGAATACGAGACTATTTTGATTTATATCTAACTCAAGGGGAATATTTTACAAATAAATTTAATACTCTTGCTCTTAAACATAAAAACTTTAAAGTGGCAGAAACGGGATGGTGCAAACTTGATAATCTTTATAAAATAACAAATCAAACTATAGAGTTTAAAAAATCTTTTATCCAAAAATATGGTGTTACAAACATTATTTTATACTCCCCTACATTTTCACCATCTTTAACATCAGGAGATAAATTACTAGATGTAATTAAAGAGTTATCTAAAAATAAAAATATATTAGTAATTATTAAATTTCATGACAAAATGGATAAACTAATT
>CAYWFW010000036.1:0-3834 GCA_964457735.1 uncultured Sulfurovum sp.
CTATATATACAAGATTAAATAAAACTATAATAATAATAGCAATACAAACTTTACAATTATTTAAAATCTTGATTTTTGGATATAAAATTATATATATAAAAATTGTACTAAAAATACTTAAAAATAGAGGTAGGGATAGATTTATATCAACATTAAGCATATATATAAAGATAGCAAAAATAACAATAAATTTTTTTCTCTCAAAACCTTGTATAGCAAAATATGCCATAGCTCCTAACAAAGGGGGAGAAAAACCATATATAGATGCCATTATTGGATAAAATATAATAAATCCCCAAATAATTAACCAAATGGCATATTTATTTACTCTATTTTGTTTTGATGCCATTATTCTTTCACTATATATATTAAAGACTTCTCATTACAGATAGGAAAGTGCATACATTTAATACAATCTGTCCAAATTTTATGCTCAGGAATAGACTCTTTTGGTATCTCTAAAAATGATAATTGTTCAAAAAATCCTGCAACATAAGTTAAAACTAAAACTTTTTTAACTCCAAGTTTTGAAGCCTCTTTTAATGCAAATTTAACAACTCTTTTTCCAATACCAAGCCCTTGATATTCTTGTTTGATAATAAGACTTCTTATCTCTGCTAGAGATGGGGAGTGAATATGTAATGCTCCATATCCAATAATCTTTTTATTATCTTTTGCTAACACATAGCTTCTGATATTTGTTGCTACTTCATCATTTTCTCTTTTTAGAATAATTCCCTCTTTTACCTTATCTTCTATCAGCTTTTGCATATCGCTAATATCATCTAAGTTTGCTTTTACAAGCTCTATCAATTAATCTCTCCAAATATATGTTTAAATATCTCTTGATGAATTTTATCATAACCACTTTTCTTTAAATTTGATATTTTAATAGAATTTGGAAACTCTTTTTTAAGTTTTACTCTCTCTTTTTGATTTAATTTATCATATTTTGTAAAGATAGTTAGATATTTTTGGTCACCTCTTATAAAGTCTGATATATAACTTTGCACATCTGAATCAATCATAGCATTTGGATGTCTTGCATCTCTAATATGGATAAATACTCTAATAGATACCCTCTTTTGAATAAACTCTACCAAATTCTTTTGCCACACCTCTTTTAGGGATTTAGAAACTCTTGCATATCCAAATCCTGGTAAATCAACAAATCTAAATTCATAATCTTTATCTTCATCAACTCTATATTTTACATCAAAAAAATTAATAAGTTGCGTTTTCCCTGGTGTTGCAGAACTTTTTGCCAAACTCTTTCTGGAAGTCAATCCATTTATTGTAGAACTTTTACCAACATTAGAACGACCTAAAAAAACAACCTCACTAACTGTATCTTCTAGTGAATCATTAATACTTTGAGCTGATTTTATAAAATTTGCTTCTATTAGTCTTAGTTTTTTAATCTCTTTTTTGTTATCTCTTATCTCTTTTTGCATCAATCTTCCATTTCAAATATAAATTTACTTGGTTTATCTTTTTTACTATTTACTTTTGTATCACCTGTTGAGATATTTAATATAATTTTATCACCATAAAGGTCTCTTTTAAAGCTTAAATCTTTTACAATTGCATTACCCAAAAGTATATACTCTGTATTTAGAACAATATACTCTATGCTATCAGCACTACCTTTATAGTGAGTTTTATCTTTTTTAAATATATTAAACTTTACATCTCCACTAGCCTCATATTTTGCCGTCTCATTATTTTCGTTAAAATATACAATTAAAAGATTAGATGATAATCTATCTTTCTCTTTTTTTATCTTAACATTATCTATAAAATATAATTTATTAGAACTATTATCTGCATAAAATGAATCAGAAGTTATCTCTACACTAGAGGCAAAAAGGTTTGAGCAAAATATAAGTGATATTAATATGATATTTTTCAAATTTTATAAACCTAATTTTTTGTGAGATTATATCATTATTTTATTTAGTAGAGACTTTAAGATAACCTAGTCCTACCATCTGTTTGACTATCTTTTTAAATGTTGGTACTGCTGATGCTGATGCAAAATATTTATATGGTTTTTTAGCATCAATCACAAGTACACCTATCGTATACTTATGTCCATCATCATCATTTGCAAAACCAAAAAAACTACTATTATATTTTTTTATATAAATACCTTTTTGAGACATATGTGCCGTTCCTGTTTTTCCACCAATCTCTAATCCTTTATATTGTGCTGCTATACCTGTACCCTTTTTTACAACCATCTTTAAAATATTTTTAATAGCATTTGCACTCTTTTTAGATGTGGTTTGTAGATTTTCTATGGGTGGTTCTAGTTTATAATACTCATCTGTTTGATTATCTTTCATATAGTCTATAATTTGAGGAGTCATAGCAAGACCATCATTATTAAAAGAACTATACGCTTTAAATATCTGCATAAATGTTGTGAGCATACCATATCCATAGGAGCTATTTGCACGATGGAGTTTATGATTTAGTCTATGAATACCTTTAATCTTTCCTGATAATTCCCGTGACAAATCAATACCTGTCTTTTGAGCAAGTCCAAATTTTCTAAGCCCTTCATAAAATTCTCCACCTGTGATTTTCCAAACAATTTGGGATATACCAACATTAGAGGAGTGAACTATAATTCCTGTGGCACTTAATGATTTGAACTTCTCATCATCTCTTATCACATATCTTTTACCAATTCTAAGCTTCCCGTTATATGTCTGAAACCATGTATTTGGCTTTACCTTCCCTCTATCCATAACAATTGCCAAAGTTATTGGTTTTAAAACAGAACCTGGTTCATATAGATACTCTGTAAATTTTGGATTAAGTGCATATATTTTATCTTGTGTAATCTTATTTGGATTAAATCTTTCACTACTAGCTAAAGATAATATCTTACCTGTTTTACTCTCCATTACAGATGCTATTATCTCATCAGCATCAATAGATTCTTTCATATTATCAAGCACTTTTTCAACCCTAGATTGAAGATTTAGAGGAATATTTAGATGAATATCTAATCCATCTACAAGATCTTTTTTTATACTATAATCTCCATAAGATACATATCCTGCTACATCCCTTTTTCCTATCAAGTAACCATCTCTTTTTGATTTTAAAAAATCATTATAATATTTTTCCAATCCTTTCATACCTTGAAGTCTTGTGTATTTACTCTGGTTATCTTTTCGAGTATATCCTAAAGTTGGAGTTAATATATCATTAAGTGGAAAGTTTCTTGCCTCTCCATTTTCAATAACATCTAATCCATACATTATATCTACACCTTTTGAGTTCTTAATTAAACGAAACACTTTAAGGCGTTTTAATTTATATGCTAATGATTTAAGGTGTATAGCTCTTTTTGCACTAATATTACGACTTATTGTTACTCTTCCAGATATTAGCTTCCCATTTTTATCAAACAGTTCACCTTTAATTATATCTCTATCTATTTTACTATAAATACTAAAGAGTTCTATAAATAATTCTAATTTATCAGGATAGATACTAGATGTATTAATTGTGGCTTTATATATTTTTTTACTATAACTTAAGGTATAATTATCTGCTGATATAATACTACCTCTTTTTGCTCTCTCTTTTATCTGTGAAGTTGATGGTGGAAGGTTTCTATCTTCTGAAATAATACTATAGACTCTATTTAGAAATATACCAATTGCTAATGCTATTATAACAAAAAGTAATAATAATTTACGACTTCTAATATCTCTTGATTGATTTTTTTTATATTTATTCATATTAACCTTTATATTTTATAATTTTATATGATTTTATCTTTAATTTTACTATGAATTTAGATAAAATATTAAA
>CAYWFW010000037.1:0-2911 GCA_964457735.1 uncultured Sulfurovum sp.
AAAGAGATGGATATAATTAATGATAGGTCTTTAAATAAAGAACTTGAAATTTTAGAAGAGATAATATCTAAAAATAGAGATTCAATAGATAAGATATTAAATCAAAAACAAGATGATTGGCTATATTAAAATTTAATGAAATAAGCTTTTTTTCGGACGAGATAGCTTTAGCCTCTCCCTAATGTACGGAGCTAAAGCACACCGTGTCCAAGAGCATAAAATCCTTAATGGCCTATAGCCGAGGGCAATCCTTTACTTTATAATTGCCTTCTTTTTAATTTTGAACTATCTATCTTGAAGCGTAATCAGCGATTAAACAACCCATCTCTGTTGTTGCACAAACCTCTTTAGCATCAAAAGCACTTAAATCTCCAGTTCTATAACCATCTTTTAAAACTTTTTTAATCGCATTATCAATTTTATCAGCAGCTTCATTTTCACCAAGAGCATATCTTAGCATCATAGAAGCACTTGCAATTGTAGCTATTGGATTAGCTATCCCTTGCCCTGCTATATCAGGAGCAGAACCATGAATAGGCTCAAATAAACCTACATTATTTCCTGTACTTGCACTAGGAAGTAATCCGATAGAACCACTAAGCATACTAGCTGCATCACTTAAAATATCACCAAATATATTTCCTGTTAAAATAACATCAAATTGTTTAGGATCTCTAATTAACTGCATCGCTGCATTATCAACATACATATGACTTAGTTCCACTTCTGGATAATCTTTGCCCATTTCTATTACAATATCTCTCCAAAATTGACTAACCTCTAGCACATTAGCTTTGTCAACAGAACATAATTTTTTGTCTCTTTTCATAGCTATATCAAAAGCAATTTTTGAAATTCTTTGAACCTCTTCTTTTGTGTATACCATTGTATTATATGCTCTATCTTCTAGCATCTCTCTTGGCTTACCAAAATAGATACCACCTGTTAATTCACGAACAACCATTAAATCAACACCTTCAATAATTCTAGGCTTTAAAGATGAGGCATTTATTAATTCATCATAAACAGTTGCAGGTCTTAAATTGGCATAAGTTCCCATCGCTTTTCTTAGTCCTAAAAGTCCTGTCTCTGGTCTAAGATGTCTCTCTAGGTTATCCCATTTTGGTCCACCAATTGCACCAAATAAAACAGCATCACACTTTGCAACACCCTTAATTGTTTCTTCTGGAAGAGGTACACCAGTTTCATCAATTGCAATACCACCTAATAAAAATTCTTCATACTTAATATGAATATTACTTTTTACACAAACAGCATCAAGAACCCTAATAGCCTCTTCTATAATCTCTGGACCAATTCCATCACCTTTTATGATTCCAATATTATATACTCTACCCATTATGCTAACCTTTTAATTTCATTTTTCGCAAAATTTATTAATCCACCAGCTTCAACCAGCTCTTGCATAAATTCAGGAATCGGTCTGAATTTATATCTTTTATCCGTTGTTTTATTAATAACTTCACCACTATCCATATCTATCTCTATAGTATCACCCTCTGATATTTTACTAGCAGATTCTAATTCAAAAATAGGTAATCCCATATTAAATGAATTTCTATAGAAAATTCTTGCAAATGTAGGAGCAATAATAGCACTAATACCTGCCTCTTTAAGAGCAATAGGAGCGTGTTCTCTACTACTACCACATCCGAAATTTTCTCCTGCTACAATAATATCACCTATTTGCATTTTTGATACAAAATCTGGGTCAGCATCTTCCATCACATGCTTTGCCAATTGCGAAGCATCGCTGGTATTTAAATATCTAGCTGCTATGATTAAATCGGTATCAATATTATCACCAAATTTCCAAACTTTACCTTCCAAATGAAATCCTTTTATAAAATTTTATTATACTTCTTAACATTTTATCCTAAAAATATGAAAGTTATAATTAAAATGGTTCTCTTACTCCCACAAATTTATAACCTTGCTTTTTAATGCTAATAATTCTATCTTTACCTATTAATTTTCTAATATTTTTTATATATGTTCTTAGTGATGTATCACTTGGTTGCTCATCAAATCCCCATAGATGATTATAGATATATTCATGAGATATAACTTTATCATTATGTTTCATAAAGATTTTTAGCAAAATAGACTCTTTTTTACCTAAGATTATAATTTTTTCATCTATTAATAATTCATTTTGAGAAATATTATATTTTGTATTTTCATTAATTTTTATAAACTCTTTTTTATCATGAAAAAATGACCGTTTTAAAAGAGTTTCTATTCTGATTAAAACCTCTTTTAATGCAAATGGTTTTCTTATATAATCATCACATCCACTTTTATACCCTTGTTCAAAATCATCTATACTATTTAAAGATGTAATAAATATAGCAGGTGCATCTTGCCCCTCTTCTCTTGCCCATTTTAATAGTTCAAATCCACTTATACCTGGAGTATTTACATCTAAAAGTAATAAATCAAACTTATCTTCATAAAGCCTCTCTTGTGCTTCAAGACCATCATAAAGAGACTCCACCATATAATTATTATCTTCTAAAAACTCTGTAATTGTGTCATTTAGATTTGCATCATCTTCTAATAGAAGTATCTTAGCTTTAGACATTAAATATATTGTTTAACCCAGTTTTTGAGCCTACTACTATTTAATGACCCACTTAACCTATCTACCTCTTTGCCATCTTTAAAAATAATAAGCGTAGGGATACTTCTAATCGCATATATTCCACCTAAATTTTGATTTTCATCACTATTAACCTTTAAAAAACTGGCCTTTAATGACATCTCTTGGCTAACCTCTTTAAATACTGGTGCCATTTGCAAACAAGGACCACACCACGAAGCCCAAAAATCAACAACCACAGGAATATCACTATTAGCAATAAAACTATTTAGCTTATCTTCATTCACA
>CAYWFW010000038.1:0-9256 GCA_964457735.1 uncultured Sulfurovum sp.
AAATCAATTATTCACGCATTAGTAGAGTTTAAAGATGGCTCAACTACTGCCCATTTTGCAGGGGTAGATATGAAACTTCCTATCGCTTATGCTCTTAATCAAAATATAAAAGATAAGATTTTACCTCATATAGATTTACTAAAAATGGGTGAAATTGAGTTTAAAAAGATAGAAGAGGATAGATACCCAATTTGGCAAATCAAAGATGATATTTTGGCTAATCCCCATTTAGGAGTAGTTATTAATGCCTCAAATGAAGAGGCCATTAAGCTATTTTCACAAGAGAAGTGTAAATTTTTTGAGATGAGCGATATAATATTAGAGTGTTATCAAAAATTTAATAAGATTAAAGCTAATAATATAGAAGATATTATAGAAATTGATAGAGAGGTTAGAGAGTATATAAGGCTTGATAAATGATTAAGATTAAGATTATTCTTATTTTTTTTCTTATTTTAACAAACCAAACTATTGCCAAAGATGATTTTATATCTGATTATGAATATGGTGAGATGTTATATAATAATCCTAGAGGAATAAGTTGTACTAGTTGTCATGGAGATTATGCACAAGGTAAAAAGATAGTTGAATATCATCAAACTGATGGTAAAAGAGTGATTGTAAAAGGTAGTGATATAAGAGATATTACGCTTATAAAGTTACATAAAAGTTTAAAAAGAAATCATAAAATTATGCCAAGATATTATCTTGCAAATAAAGAAGTTATCGCTATTTATAAATATATTAAAGAGAAAAACCGTAGACTTAGAACTCCAAAAGTTGTTATTGAAGATGAGACCACACTAATATATCATGGTGATGGTCTTGAAAAAAATATAGATTATTTTAAATAATAATTATATTTTCTGGTTGAATCTGCTTCTCTACCTCTTGTATATCAAATTTATTATTTAAAAGTTCTTTCATATCATCAAATAGTGGTGCAATAAATTGCATCTTTTTACCTGTTGATGGATGGATTAAATATAGTATATAAGCATGAAGTTGAACACGATTATTTTTATCTCTTTTATCGCTAAATCCATAAAGCTCATCACCAATAATATGTCTTCCTAAATGGGCAAGATGAACTCTGATTTGATGTGTTCTACCTGTATATAATTTTGCCAAGATGAGTTCTCTTTTATCAATTTTTGATAATGATAATTTTCTAAAGAGACTTTTTGCTTCTTTACCATTATTAAGAACAGCCATTTTTAATCTATTTGCTTGACTTCTTCCTATTGGTTGTTCCACAATTACATCATCTTTTAACGGACAATCAATAATTGCAAGATAATATCTTCCCATACTTTTATCCTGAAGTTGTTCGCTCAATTTTTGATGTGCTTTATTATTTTTAGCAACAACCAAAGCACCTGTGGTTTCTTTATCTATTCTATGTACTATTCCATGTCTCTCTTCTCCTGAAATAGTAGATAGTGAGATACCTTTGTGAATCAACCAATCTACAAGAGTTGCTTCTTTTACGCTTGGAGCAGGATGAATTATAACTCCACTTGGTTTATTTACCACCAAAATATCATCATCTTCATATAAAATCTCTACATCAAAATTCACATCTAATGCTTCTTTTTTTGTAGCTTCTTTAAATTTATACTCAATAGTATCATCAATTTTTATCTTATAGCTAGATTTACTAATGATTTTACCATTAACTCTAACTAACTCATCACAAATAAGTTTATCAACTTGATTTCTACTTTGATTAATCTCTTTAGATAAGATTTTATCTAATCTTCCAGCATCACTAGATATAAAACTTTGCATATTATCTTCTTAATTTTATGGAAATTTTACAATTTAGATTTAAAATCCTAACTTAATTAATCAACTTATAAGTATTAATCTCATATAATTCAGTTATAACTTTAATATTTTGACTAAAATAAAATATATCTACAATCAACAAAATAAACTTACATAAAAATAATAAGAGGATTTAATGAGCGAAAATAAAAAAATGAATGCAAATCACAATACTAGAAAAAATAGAACACATGTTCCAGTTGAAGGGCATAAAATAGAAGAACTTCAAAATAAACCGTTATCAGAGTTAGTAGTGATAGCAAAAGAGTTAAAAGTAGAAAATCCAAATGAGTTTCAAAGAAAAGATTTAATATTTGAAATTTTAAAAAATCAGGTTTCTCAAGGTGGATTTATTCTATTTACAGGTATTTTAGAAGTTATGCATGATGGTTATGGGTTTTTGCGTTCAGTTGATGGCAATTTTGCAAATTCAAGAAATGATACTTATGTAAGTGCAACACAAATCAGAAGATTTTCTTTAAGAAATGGTGATATTGTAACTGGACAAGTTCGTTCTCCAAAAGATCAAGAAAAATATTATGCACTTTTAAAAATAGAAGCTATCAATTATCTTGCACCAGAAAAATCAAAGCAAAGACCACTTTTTGAAAACTTAACACCACTTTATCCAACAGAAAAGCTAAAACTTGAATATGACCAAATGAAATTAACAGGAAGAACACTTGATTTATTTACCCCAATAGGAAAAGGTCAAAGAGCATTAGTTGTAGCACCTCCACGAACTGGTAAAACAGAACTTTTAAAAGAGTTAGCCCACGGAATTACTGCAAATAATCCTGATGCTTCATTAATGGTTTTATTGGTTGATGAAAGACCAGAAGAGGTTACAGATATGCAACGGTCGGTAAAAGGTGAGGTTTATAGCTCCACATTTGACCTTCCTGCTCAAAATCATGTAAGAACTGCCGAAATGGTGATAGAAAAAGCAAAAAGAAGAGTAGAACTTGGTATGGATGTTATTATTTTGCTAGATTCTATTACAAGATTAGCAAGAGCATACAATACAGTAACACCTAGTTCAGGAAAAGTTCTAAGTGGTGGTGTAGATGCAAATGCTTTACATAAACCAAAAAGATTTTTTGGAGCAGCAAGAAATATAGAAGATGGTGGAAGTCTTACTATTATTGCAACTGCTTTGGTTGATACAGGAAGTAAAATGGATGAGGTTATTTTTGAGGAGTTTAAAGGTACAGGTAACTCAGAAGTGATTTTAAACCGTAATGTATCTGAACGAAGAATCTATCCTGCTATTGATGTTACAAAATCTGGAACAAGAAAAGAGGAGCTACTAAGCGATACTGTAACTCTTCAAAGAGTATGGGCATTAAGAAACGCTATGCAAAATATGGAAGAGATAGAAGCTCTTAAATTCCTATTTAGCAAAATGAAAAAAACAAAAACAAATGAAGAATTTTTATCTTTAATGAATAGTAATTAATATTTTTATTAAAAAATAGAGAAAGATGAGAGTAGGTGTATTTGATAGTGGTGCTGGTGGTCTCAGCGTTGTAAAGGCTCTTTTAGAAGAGAGTCTATTTGAAGAGATTATATATTATGGAGATACTGCTAGAGTTCCGTATGGGACAAAAGATAATAATACAATAGTTAGATATTCTCTTGAAGCAGTTGAATTTTTTAATAATTTTGATATAGATTTACTGATAACTGCTTGTAATACTGTTAGTGCTTATGCGTTGCCTCAAATGCGTAAGCAAAGTTCATATGAGATAGTTGGAGTTATCGCTTCTGGGATAAAGGCTCTTGAAAATAGAGGTTTAACAAAAGATTCTAATATACTTATTATTGCCACAAAATCAACGATTACATCACAAAAATACCAAAAAGAGATAAAAGAGTTGGGATATAATAATATCTCAGCAATTGCCACAGGATTATTTGTTCCAATTGTGGAAGAGGGTCTTTTTGAAGGTAAAATTTTAAATGAGGTTATGGAATATTATTTTAAAGATTTAAAAACTCCAGATGCAATAATCCTAGGATGTACACACTTTCCGTTAATCTCAAATGCAATCTCCAATTATTTTAATAACACTCCAATACTTATTCACTCTGGTGAAGCGATAGTTGAACATCTTAAGAGCAAATTTAATATCCAAAACTCTTTTAAAGAGAGCAAACTTAATATATATGCTTCTGATAATGTAGAGGGTTTACGAAAAATTGCAAATAGTTGGTTATCTTAAACTAAACTATATTTAAAAACCATAGCAAATTTTAATCATTATTATAGTTTCTTATGATACAATTAAGATATGCAATAAAAAAGGTGATAATATATGGATATAGTGGTTTTAAAAGAGATAGTAGATTATGGTATTATTGGAATTTTAGGGCTTATGAGTTTTTTATCAATTTGGTTTTATATTGAGAGACTTATATTTTTTGCCAAATTAGATGTATCTAATTATAAGTATAAAGAGAGGCTTGAAATTGATGTAACAAATCATATATCTATCATCTCCTCTTTTGGTTCAAATGCTCCTTATATCGGTTTATTAGGTACTGTATTTGGTATTATTATTACATTTTATAGTATGGGAATGGGTGGAGAGATTGATGTTAAAAATATTATGAGTTCTTTGGCATTGGCTCTAAAGGCTACGGCTATGGGGCTTGTGGTTGCTATTCCATCTATGATGTTTTATAATCATCTTGCTAGAAAGATAGAGGTTCTAATCGCTCTTTGGGAGATAGAACAAAAAAAGAATTTTGATGCAAATTAAAAAATTTGATTCTATGAATGTTGTGCCATTTATAGATATTATGCTTGTACTTTTGGTTATAGTTTTGACTACTGCTACATTTGTAGCTCGTGGAGTTATTCCAATTGATTTAAGCGATTCTACAAGTTCTGATAAGATTACAAAAGAGATACCACTAGAGATTACTATCAAATCAAATGGGGATATATTTTTTAATAAAGAGCAGATAAGTAAAGAGAATATTATAAGTAAATTAGAGAAATTCAAGATAAAAACAGCAATAAGTATTAGTTGTGATAAAAATTCAAAGTTTGACAATTTTGTATATATTATAGATATATTAAAAGACAAAGGATATAAAAACTTAGGAATAGTTACAAAATATGAATAGATATTTATCCTCTTTTATTATAACTACTTTTATATACTTTGGTTTGAGTATAGGTTTTTTATATTATTTTAATAATCCAAAACCAATTGAAATAAAAACTAAAAAAAGTATACAAAGTGTTAAATTTACTGTAATCAAACAAGAGAAGATAGAAGTTAAAAAAGAGGAACAAAAACCAATTATAAAACCAGAGATAATAACTCCACCTATACCAATTCCAAAGCCTATAATAAAACCTAAAGCAATAATAAAGAAAGATTTGAATATAACGATAGAGAAACCAAAATCTATTATCAAGCCTAAACCTATAGTTAAATCTAAAAAAATTGTAAAGAAAAAAGTTATAAAGAAAAAGGTTATAAAGAAAAAAACTATAAAAAATAGCAATAAAAGAGAAGTTAAAAGAACACAAATAAAAACAAATAAATCATCTTCTAAAAAGGGTGCAATTAGCAGTAAAGTGAATCCAAAGAGAAAAAAACAACAAAAGAGTTATTATAATAAAATCATAAGAGCCATTAACAAGAATAAATCATATCCATCAAAAGCAAAAAGAAGAGAGATTGAGGGAAGTGTAAAAGTAAATGTTACGCTATCTATTGAAGGTAAACTTATCTCTTATAAAATAATAAGTGGTAATAAGATATTTAAAAAATCAATAACAAAAGCGATTAAAAATAGCTTTCCATTAAAACCACCAAAAGGTGTTTTCTCTTCTAATATTGAGTTTTCATTTATTATTAGGTATAGACTATATTAGACCTCTTTTGATGAGGAGGTGTATATAGATAAATATTCTAAGATACACTATAACGCCAATAAATCAAAAAAAATCTTACTAAAAATTGATTTATTGGCATTAGAGTATATCTTATTTTTAACTTGAAGATAGATATTTTTTATACTCATCTATATTATCAAAAGATAAAGAGGCTCTATTTAATGATTTTTTATTAATATAAATGGTTTTTTGAATTCCAACATTAATTGCCATATCAATATCACTTGGTTTATCTCCAATCATTATAGAGTTTTCTAAATCTACATCAAATTCATTTAATATAGTATCAATCATACCTCTATTTGGTTTTCGGCAATTACTTCTCTTTCCTGTTAGATATGGACAAAAAACTACCTTATTTATATTAATTTTTTGTTGTTTGAATTTTTGAAGCATCCATATTGTTAGAGTTTTATAATCTTTAGTTGTATAATATCCTCTTGCTATCCCTGATTGATTTGTAACAATAAAAATATAATAATCTCTTTTTTGAAAATATCGTAATATGTCAAAGATTCCATCATAAAAATCAAAATCTTCTATCTTATAAACATAACCATAATCTATATTTATAACACCATCACGATCTAAAAAAAGAGCTTTTTTATACATCTAAAATTTCATCTCCACTCCACCATACATTGATTTATCAATACTTTTTCCATATTCTTCATATTCTGTATCAATTGTTCTATATCCAGAAAATAAGCTTATATTATCAATAATCTCAACATCTGCTTGAATTCTAAATTCGCTATAAGAGAGTGCATCTGAAAAACTTAAAGATGATGGTGCATATAAAAATTTAGCAGAAACATATGATAATGGAATTTCATCTATTGGCAATTTATATATGGCTTTTGCCATTAATGGAATGGCGAAAAAACTATCTTGTTTATTATCGCTCATTATAAATTTAGCACCAAGGGCAAACTTAAGACCATCAATTTGACTCACCTCTCCACTTGCACTAATTCCTGTTCCAAAAAGATAATGATATGTATGGTTTAAATAACTAGCTTCTACATTATAGTGAGTAGTCCCATCACTTGATATATAACCAGTAATATCTCTACTACCCTCTATCTCAACACTATCAGAATTCATATTTAAAGCGATAGTATCACTGGAAAATAGAGAAGATGAAAAAATTAATATAATTAATATGGATTTTTTACTTAGCATGATATACCTTTCATATTATTTGATATAAGTATATCATAACAAACCTATAATTTAACTTTTGTTCTCTTCTTTTAGCAAGTTTGCAATCTTAATACTAGCATATTTTTCTACGATACCCATCAGTTTAATACTTTTATGAGATAAGTCTTCATCTAAAATAGATAATATTTTATCTATATCTATATCATCTTGAGGCATCACCCAAGAAACTTCTTTATCCAGAAAAAATTTAGCATTATGATATTGATGATTTCCAGCAGCATGAGGATATGGAATAAAGATTGTAGGGAGTGCATTTGCTCCAACTTCCCATAAAGTTGATGCACCAGACCTTGAAATTGCCAAATCCGCCTCATTCATATGGGATGATAGTCTATCTGTAAAACCAAAAACTTTAGCATCTATACCCAGTTTTTGATACTCTTTTGTTACAAAATCTATATTATTTTCTCCTGCTTGATGTATTATTTTAATATCTCTTGCTTTTAACTTTGGTGCTATTTCTAAAGCTAACTCATTAATCGCTACAGCCCCTTGAGAACCACCCAAAAATATTATACAATTTACATCTTTTCTTGTTCTTTGTTTTTGAAAAAAATCATCTTTGGTTGGATATGCTTTGATTGGAGAATTTTCTGTATATGAAGATATAAAATATTTGGCATAAGGGAGAAGAATTTGGTTAATTTTACCAATAAAAGCATTTTGTTCATGAATTATTAAAGGAATTTTAAGAGCTTTAGCTGCAAATCCTGCTGGAGCAGATGAATAGCCCCCTACAGAAAAAACCACACCAACATCATTCTTTTTAAAAATTTTTATCACCTCTCTTGTTGCTAGTGCTATTTGAAATAAAGATATAAGTTTAGAAAATATAGTTTTATTAACTACTCCAGTGGTATTTAAAAAATATCTATCTCTAAAATCTCCATCATTCTCAAACCATTTCTTATCTTGACCATTTTTTGAACCAATATATATTAAATCTTCATAAGGTAGTTTCTCTTTTACTGCCTTAATTATAACTAAATGTCCACCAGTCCCTCCACCTGTCATCACTATAGTTTTTTTGTTATACATTCCTCTTTCTCCTTTTCTAATTCTTTTTTATCTTGTTTTTTTTGTTCTTCTTTTTGTGGTTTTATCTCTATAATTCTCTTTTTTGAAATCATTAATATTAATCCTATCGAAAAACAAGAGGCTAATATATGAGACCCTCCATAACTAACAAAAGGGATAGCAATCCCCTTAATTGGGAATATTCCAGATATTCCAAAGCTATTAATAATAAAAGATAATGAAATCAACAATCCAACCCCTACAGAAAATAGATAATATGTTGGATTTTTTACCAATGCTGCAATTTTAAAGATTCTATAAACTACAAATAAAAGTACTAACGATACTGTGGCTAATCCAACAAAACCTAACTCCTCTGTAATTCCTGCCAATACAAAATCTGTATGAACCTCACTTAAATAACCAAATTCAAATTGTCCATTAGCTAAACCTTGACCCCATATACCACCATTATGTATTGCATTTAATGAGTTTGATATTTGATAAGGTTCTCTTGCTACTTCAACTTTTAACTCTTGAACCACTTCAAATGGTATTATATCTAATATTGTCCCTTGAACTGTAGACCACCAACTTGATATTCTTGCTATTCTGTGTGGTGCCATCATTATAAGTATGCCAACACTAACCATAGCAGTTGCCATTAATGATAAAAAAAACTTAAAGCTACTTCCTACAAATAAGAATAGTATAGCCAAAGTTCCACCTAACACAACAACTTGTCCTAAATCTTTTTGCAATACTGCAATTAATATAACAGCCACAAAAAATACCATAATATATGGAAAAAATACTTTTATCTCTTCTGTAAAACTCATCCCCTCTCTATCTATTAATTTACGAGAAAAGCTCCATGCCAAAAAAAAGACAAATCCTATTTTAAAAAATTCAACAGGAGCGATAGATAATGAACCTAACTTTATCCACCTTTTTGCTCCACTAATTGCATTTACATAATTACTTGGTAAAAATTGCATCACAATTAAAAGCAATAAAAATAGTATAAATGTGGTAAGTCCAATTGTATTAAACCACCTATCAGGGTCTATCCAACTAAGGGTAATAATTAATATAAAACCTATAAAAACGGCAAATAGTTGTCTGATAAAAAAATGAGTGTCTGAATATCCATAATGTATTACGGTGTATGTTGTAAGAGAATAACTCATAACAAGAGAGACTCCGAGTAAAAACATAATAGAAAATAATAGTGTTTTATCTACCATATAAATCTTTCTTTTTAAA
>CAYWFW010000039.1:0-6596 GCA_964457735.1 uncultured Sulfurovum sp.
ATAAATACAAGTAATGAAATCTTTGATATTAATGATACTCTTTATGAGGAAAATATTAGTGAGCCATTTTTTAGTGAAATATCTCCAAGTATAGATATTGAAGTGCCAAAAGTTAAAACACAAGATGAAATCTTAGAGGAAGAGATTGAAAAAAGACATAAGAAACAGTATATTTATATAAAAAAGAGCAGTAAAGAGTATAAAGATGTTGAAAAAAGATTCTCTTTATCACAAGATCCAGAAGATGCGTTATTTTTAGCAAGGATTTATTATGAAAAGAAAAACTATAAAAAAGCAGAAGAGTGGGCATTTATTGCAAATGAATTAAATGATGAATCAGAAGATAGTTGGTTGATTTATGCAAAAGCAAAAAATGCAAGAGGTCAAAAAGCAAAAGCTATACACATATTAAAATCTTATCTAAGAAAGAGTAACTCACTTAGAGCAAAAAAACTATTAGAAAAGTTTATAAAAAATTAAATATAAAAGGGATTTGGATGAAAAAACTCATTGAGATAATGTTAAAAGAGAATATCTTAAAAAAAGATAGTATATCTTATTTGGTTAGGCATCGTCCAAATAGACTTGATATAAATTTTGCAAACCTTATAGAACATAAATTCTTAGAGGTTAAAACTGTTGAAGAGTTTTTGGCAAAGAAAATTCGTGAAGGGGTGATTACCTTAGCCCATCTTGAAAAAATTGATGGTATGAATATTAGTAGAATTTTAAATCTTGTAGCTACAGAACTTAAGATGGAATTTATTGATATTGATGAAGTTGATTTAGATATGAGACTTTTTGCAAAAACACCATATAAGCAACTATTAAAATATAGTGTACTGCCTGTAGAAGAGGATGACCTTAGTATAACAATTATATTTGCTGATCCTTTAAATATGGAAGCACAGGATGTTATGCAGAGGATTTTTCCTAGAAAACCAATTAATATTGCCATTGCAAGACCCAAACAAATTACAGAATATTTGCAAAGATTTGAGATTAATGAAAGTGTAAAGGGTCTGATAACTGCTATTAGAGATGATTTAAAAGATACATCTATGGAGGAGAGAGATAAAGATGAATCTCCTGCTGTTTTAAAACTTATCCATATTGTTCTAAGACAGGCAATTACATCAAGAGCGAGTGATATTCATATTGAAGCAACAGAGAAAAATTGTATTATTAGATGTAGAATTGATGGGATGCTTGTACAAGTATTTACATTTGATAAAGATATTTTTTCTCCATTATCATCAAGGATGAAACTAGTATCAAGTTTAGATATTGCAGAAAAAAGAAAACCACAAGATGGAAGATTTTCTATGGTTGTGGCAGGGAATCCTTATGACTTTAGGGTATCAACACTTCCAACACTTCATGGTGAATCAATTGTTATGAGGATTTTGGATAAATCAAAAGTTATGATTAGACTAGAAGATGCAGGGATGAATGTATCTAATCTTACAAAGTTTACAGATAGTATTGATGTTCCTTATGGGATTGTTTTGGTAACAGGACCAACTGGTAGTGGTAAAACAACCACACTTTATGGAGCTTTAAATGCCATTAGAGATGTAAGAGATAAAATTATTACAGTTGAAGACCCAGTTGAGTACCAGATGAATGGTATCCAACAAGTTCATGTAAATGCCGCGGCAGGGCTAAGTTTTGCAGATGCACTAAGATCAATTCTTAGACAAGATCCAGATAAGATAATGATTGGGGAAATTAGAGATCAAGAGACATTAAGAATTGCTATTCAAGCGGCTCTTACGGGTCACTTGGTTTTATCTACACTTCATACAAATGACGCGATTAGTGCTGTTACAAGGATTCTTGATATGGGAATTGAAAGTTATCTTGTAAGTGGTGCGTTAGTGGCTATTCAAGCTCAAAGACTTGTTCGAAAACTATGTTCTAAATGTACGGTTAAAGATACCTTAAATCAAAAAGTATTAGATGATATAAAAGACTATCTTCCTGAAGATTATCAATTTTATAAAGGTGAGGGGTGTAAAGATTGTAATCAGTCTGGATATAGTGGACGAGAGATGATATCTGAAGTTTTACAAATTAGTGAAGAGTTTTCAAGATTAATTGCAGCAGGTGGCTCTAAAGAGGAGATGACAGAATTAGCCTTTAAAGATGGTTTTGTCCCTATGTTTGGAGATGGAATAGGCAAAGCATTACAAGGAAAATCTACGGTGGAAGAGGTATTTAGGGTGGCTAGACTATAATGAAATATTTTAATGTAACAATTATAAATAAGGGTACAAAAAGTGATGAGTTAGTTAAAGCACCTAATAAAATGGCTGCTGTTACTCAGGCAAAAAAAGAGTTTAAAGGTGCTGTTATAGTAAGGGCAAAAGAGACCTCAGCACCTGTTGAAGATAGATTTCAAAATATAATTAAAATTGTTAATGAATCAATGGAGGGTAAAATTCCAGAGATGCAAAAAGTAGCAACCATAAAACAGATAGCCGTGATGACGGATGCTGGTATCCCTATTAATGATACTCTTGAGGAGGTTGCACTTCATGCAGAACATCCTAAATTAAAAAAGATTTATCAAAGTTTATGTGATGATATAAATGCTGGTAAAGGGCTTTCTGAATCTATGGAAAAATATCGTCATGAGTTTGGAAATATTACAATTGCTATGACAGATCTTGGAGAAAAAACAGGTAATATATCAGGGGCGTACACTAAACTAGCAACTATCTTAGAAGATATTTTAGAGAATAATAAAAAGTTTAAAAAAGCTATGAAGGGACCCAAAAATACTCTAATTGCTATGGGTGTAGCATTTTCTATTTTGATTCTTGCCGTTGTTCCAAAGTTTAAAGAGATTTTTGCAGCGCTTAAAACAGAACTACCTCTTCCCACTAGAATACTACTTTTTTTAGAACATTATATGGGAACATATCTATGGCAGATTTTGATAGTTCTTTTTGGCTCAATTAAAATCCATGGCTATCTCTATAAAACCAATAAAGGGTGGAAATATGGTACAGATAAGATTCTTATTAATCCAAAAGTTCCACTTGTAAGTAAAGCTATATTTCTTTCAACTATGCATAGATATAGTTTGATTTTTGGAGAGCTTGTGAAATCTGGTGTTCCCGTAAATGAGGCACTTGAAACAGCAGTTGGGATGGTTGATAATGAGGTTTTAAAAGAAAAGCTAGGTAGTATTAATGGTAATATTGGTAGAGGAAAGAGTCTAACGGAATCTATTATTGAAACAGGAATATATGAAAATATGTTGATACAGATGATAAAAGCTGGTGAGATGGGTGGTCAATTAGACTTAATGCTCGAAAAAGTTACCAACTATTATTATGCCGAATTCACAGATTTAATTGATAATTTATCAGCTTATATTGAACCAATTATGATGTTCTTTATTGCTTGTTTGGTTACACTTATGGCTTTGGGTATTTTTATGCCTATGTGGGGTATGGGAGATGCAGCCGCAGAATAAATGATGGGAATAGAACTTATTATTATAGGAGTTATTGTTGGGATTATATCTGGATTCTTTGGAATTGGTGGAGGGATGATTTTAGTTCCTATACTATTGCTTATAGGATTTGATATAAATACAGCTGTTGGAATATCTATTATACAGATGGTCTTTACATCAGTATATGGTTCTTATTTAAATTATAAAAAAGGCTCATTAGAGATTAATGATGGTATTTTTATTGGTATTGGTGGATTTATTGGTGGGTTTGGTGGTTCTTTATTAACCCCTTTTATTTCCAGTGAAACTTTAAAATATCTATTTGTTTTTATAATATTATTTGCTATCTTAAAACTAGTTCTTTCCAAAGAGAAAAAAGATGAAACTGTTAATAATTCTATCTCTTGGGTGGTTCTTTTAATAATAGGAGTTATTATTGGAGTATTTGCAATCACCTTAGGGATTGGTGGGTCTGTTATGCTTACACCTATTTTGGCAGGAATTTTGCATTATCCAATTAAAAAAGCGATTAGTGCAGGTTTATTTTTTGTTGTATTTTCATCAATGGCAGGATTAATAGGAAGAGTAAGTAGTAATAATATTGATTTAGAAAATGGTTTAATTATTGCAATATCTTCTCTCTTTGGAGTTTTTATTGGAATATTCCTAAAAGATTATATAACAAGTAAAAATCATAAATACTTGCTTATTTTATTGTATCTTATTACTCTATTTATGATGATAAAAAAGATGTGGTTTTAAAAAAAAGATACTCTAATATAAATTAGAGTAAGATTATCTGATTTAAAATATAGAAAAGGCTAATATGTTATTAACAAGAGCTAGTGAGTATGCATTATTATCATTGGGAAAGATACAAAGTTCAAATATACCAATGGGTGCAGAATTGATAGCCAATGAGCTAAGTATTCCAAAGAGTTTTTTAGCAAAAATTCTTCAAAATCTTGCAAAACATGGTATTTTAGAGTCTCGTAAAGGGGCTCATGGTGGATTTTTTTTAGCAAAAAAGGTTGATGAAATTACAATATATAGTATTATCCTAGCAGCAGAGGGGAAAGCTCCTGCTATTTTTGATTGTACTCAATATGGTGATACTTGTCCAAATGGTACAATAGGAACATGCTATATATCACCTTTTTTAGCAAAATTTCAATCTAAGATAGATAATTTTTTATATGAATTAACACTAGGAGATATACTTAAATGATAAAATTATTTCACCTTTCACATATTGATTTAGATGGGTATGGATGTCAATATTTGACTACTAAGTATTTTAAAAATATCAATTGTTATAATGCAAACTATGGAGCTGAGGTTACCTCAAGGATAAAAGAGATAATTTTTGATATTAAAAAGAGTCAATTATTTTATCCAAATCAAGAGATTATGATACTTATTACAGATTTGAATTTGACTCCAAAAGAGTCTGCATGGATAGAAAAAGAGGCAAAAGAGCTTGATGTTGAACTTCAACTATTAGACCATCATGCTACAGGTCAAACCTCTGCTGATAGATATAAATGGTATCATCTTGATAGTTCAAAATCAGCAACTCTTATTACATATAACTGGCTTCAAAATTTATATAAATTTGATTTAGAGAATAATCTCTTGGATGTGGTTAAGACTATTAATGCTATTGATATATGGCTTAGTGATGATAAATTCTTTGAATTAGGTAAAGTTTGTTTAGGTATGATAGCTGGTTCAAGAGAGATAAATAAGATAGTTTTTCCTGATAATGATAGAGCATTGAAACTATTTTTAATAGACTCAATACAGTCTGTAATATCAGAGGAGAATTCAAATATTTTACTAGATGATAATCTTCACTCTATTAAGAAAGAGTTTTTCATAGATGATAAGAATGATACAAAAGATAATCTTGTTGCGTCATATATTACAAATCTACTTGGTAAAGATAAAGATAGATTTAAAATATTTTATAAAAATTATAAGGGTGTTTTAGGTTATAATATAGGAAGCTCATCAATTATTGGCAATAGATTTTTATTAGATAATCCTGATTATGATTTTTATATGGATATAAGTAGCCGTGGTTCATTTTCGCTAAGAAGTAATGATAAGCTTGATGTTTCAATTATGGCACAAGAGATTGGTAATGGTGGTGGACATCCAAATGCAAGTGGTGGAAAGATAGAGGGATTTAAAAACTCTTTTGTATATGAAAAAGTTAAACTTGCTATTATTGAACATATCAAAATTAAAACCAACTAATAATTAAGATAATCTAGTGGCAAAATTTAAATATATTCTATTATCAATATTAATTTTATCATCTATAGAGGCAAAAGATTACACCTCTTTAAAGATAGAACCATATTTTTCTAAAATAACAGGTAAATACTATAAAGATGGTGTTGATAATAAAATTATATATGATATAGATAAAGCTTTCTCATCTATTAAAATGGCGATGTATTATTTAACAAATAAGCATATTACTCAATCTTTGATTAATGCCCATAAAAGAGGTATTAAAATTCAAGTTGTTACAGATGATAAAATGATAAAAAAGAGATATTTTCAAAGACTTATTGACGCAGGGATAAAAGTTATTGATGATGGAGATAAGTATTCTTTAATGCATAATAAAATTTTAATAATAGATAAAGATATTCTTTGGATAAGTTCGGCTAATTATACTGTATATTCATTTTATAGAAATTATGATAACTTTTTAAGAGTAGGGAATAATAAAATAATAGAGTATTATAGTAAAAAATTCAAATTACTATATAATCACTCACCCAAAAAGTTAAAACCATATAAATCTAAAAATATAGAGGTCTATTTTTCACCTGATACTAATTTTGAAGATAGAATAATATCTCTAATTAAAAATGCTAAATCATCAATTAATTTTCTAGCTTTTGCATTTACAAATCCCAAAATATCACAAGCTTTAATTGATGCTAAAAATAGAGGTATAAAGATACAAGGGGTATTTGATAAAAGACAAAATAGATTTCAAAAATATTCACAATATAAAAGATTAAAACAAAATGGAGTGAATGTAAAATTTGATAAAAATAGATTTAAACTTCATAGTAAAGTATTTATAATTGATAAAAAGATTGTA
>CAYWFW010000040.1:0-4695 GCA_964457735.1 uncultured Sulfurovum sp.
TTAAAAAAAATATCTAATACTAAAATTAAATATAAAATAGATAAATATATTATTAAAAAATTAAAAGACGAAATCAAGCGTAATAATGCTAAATATATTATGTTATATATCCCTCTTGATATAGAAGTTAATATAATGTTACTGATAAAAGAGTTAAGAGCTAAAAAAAAGATAATTTTTGTCCCATTTATGGAAGGTAAAAGTTTTAGATTGGTAAAATACAGATTACCATTAAAAAATAAACAATTTGGTGTAAGAGAACCTAAAAGTTCACGATTATATAAAAAAATAAAGATAGATTTATCTATCGTTCCTATTATTGCCACCGATTCTACTTTAAGAAGAGTTGGTTTTGGTAAAGGGATGTATGATAGATTTTTTGAAATATATCAAAAAGATATAAAAAGAACAATTTTTGTTATGAGAAGTTTATGCTTTTCTAAAAATATCATTACAAATAGTTATGATATAAAAGGTGATATTCTGATAACAAAAGAGGGAATAAAAAAAAGAAAATATAATAAAAAATTAAGGGTATAGATGTTGAGTATAATAGGTGTCGGTGCAATATCTGCACTATTTGGAGTAGGAGTATCTTATCTGTTGATAAAAAAAGAGAATAATAAACAGATAGATTTTTTTATACTAGAAGGAAAAGCTAAAGCAAGTGCAATAGAGTTTGAGGCAAAAAAAATGCTTCAAAATGCAAAGGTAAAGATAAGAGAGGATGAGTTAAAATTAGAGAAGAATTTTCAAAAAAGAATAAACTCTATAGAGAGTAAAAAACTAGAATTTTTGGAACAAAAAAAGATATTTCAGATGGAAAAGAGCACATTAAAAAATGATATGAAAACTATATCAGAAAAAGAGAATAATTTATCTGATTTAACATTAAAAGCTCAAAAACATATTGATGAAATTATTGAAAAATTGTCTGATATTGCTTCTATGACAAAAGATGAGGCAAAACAGTATATTTTAGAAAAAGTTGAGATGCAAAGTAAAGCTGATATAGCATCTATTGTAAGAAAATATGAAAAACTTGCAAGAGAGGAGTCTGAAAAAAAAGCAAACTATATTTTGGCTCAAGCTACCACAAGATTTGCTGGTGATTTTGCAGGTGAAAGACTTATAAATATTGTAACTCTTCCTAGTGATGAACATAAAGGTAGAATTATAGGTAAAGAGGGCAGAAATATCCGATCTTTAGAAACTATTCTTGGAGTTGATATTATTATTGATGAAGCCCCTGGAGTTATTATTGTTAGTAGTTTTAATCTATATAGACGAGCAATTGCAACAAGAGTAATTGAGCTTTTAATTAATGATGGCAGGATTCATCCAGCAAGAATAGAAGAGATTTATGCCAAAGTATCTAATGAATTTGAAGATAAGATATATGAAGAGGGTGAAAATATTTTAATTGATTTAGGACTTTTTCCAATGGCAGAGGAGTTGGTAAAGCTTTTAGGAAAATTAAAATATAGAGCTAGTTATGGGCAGAATGCTTTGGCTCATACTCTTGAAGTTGCTAAACTTGCTAGTATTATGACAGCAGAGATGGGTGGAGATGAGAAATTAGCCCTTCGTGCAGGATTACTTCATGATATTGGTAAAGCATTAACTCAAGAGAGTGGTGGTTCACATGTTGAAATTGGTGCAAGATTATGTAAAAAATACAAAGAACACCCAACAGTAATTAATGCTATTTATGCTCATCATGGTCAGGAAGAACCTGATAGTGTAGAGTCTGCTTCTGTTTGTGCTGCCGATGCTCTAAGTGCCGCAAGACCTGGAGCAAGACGAGAGGTGTTGGAAAACTTTACAAAAAGAATAACAGAGATAGAAAACATTGCACTTAGTAAATCAGGTGTTGTTAGTGCTTATGCAATCAATGCAGGAAGAGAGATTCGTGTGTTTGTAAACTCTTATAAAATAAGCGATAATGAATCTGTGATGTTAAGTAAAGAGATAGCAAAAGAGATAGAAGAGAGAGTACATTATCCAGGTGAGATAAAAGTGAATGTTATTAGAGAAGTAAGAAGTGAAAACTTTGCAAGATAATATAAATCAAATTGAAAAGGAGTTTAATATATGAAAAAAGAGTTTACAGGCATGAAAGCCTATATAAGAATGGAAGAGAGATATGTGGGGCTTAATATTCTTTTTGGAAGCAATGCTCAAGAGAAAGATAAAGTATGTCAAGTGATAGATGAAGTTAAAAAAGAGACTGGATTAACACCATTTATCTTTGATAAAATATCTAATGATAGAACAGATATTCAAGCAATTTATATTGAGTTTCATGATGATGTGCATAGAACAGGTGGTGACTTTTTTGAAAAAGTGCTTCATAAATTAGGGATAGAAAAATGTGAGGATGAATTATAATGAGAAAAGTATTAGCAGTTACAATAGTTTTAATGGCTTTAATGTCATCTTTGTTTGCAAATGACAAAGATATTACAGTTGTCTTTGAAACAAGTTTAGGCAAAGTTGAGTTAAAGATGTTTCCAAAAATTGCACCAAAAACAGTAGAAAATTTTACAACTCATGTAAAAAATGGTTACTATAATGGTTTAATATTTCATAGAATTATTGCTGGATTTATGATTCAAGGTGGAGATCCAACAGGAACAGGACGAGGTGGTGAGTCTATTTGGAAAAAGAAATTTGAAGATGAATTTGCACCTAATGTAGTATTTGATAGACCATATATTTTAGCAATGGCAAATTCAGGAAGAAATACAAATGGTAGTCAATTCTTTATTACTCTTGCTCCAACCCCACATTTAAATGGGATGCACACAATTTTTGGTGAAGTAAGTGCTGGTAAAGATGTTATTAAAAAATTAGGTGCTGTTACAACAGGAGCAATGGATAGACCTATGTTTGAGCAAAAAATTATCAAAGCTTATATTAAAAAGTAGAAACTAAAATTGGATTTAGATAAAATAAGAGCCGAGCGACAAGAGTGGCTTGGCTGGAAGAATATAATACAAAGACAAAATGCAATATCAAATTTACCCCATTTTGATAATATAGATATTAATTTTAATGATACAATAGAGATTAATATCCCATCTGCAACCTCAAAAGATATAGATAATATTGAAGAGTTAGCTAAAGAACATATCCCTTGGCGAAAAGGACCATTTAAAATAAATTCGCTTTTGATTGATACAGAGTGGAGAAGTTATATTAAATATAATCTTTTAGAGCCTTATTTTGATATAAATAATAAGATTGTAGGTGATATTGGATGTAATAATGGATATTACTTATTTAGAATGCTTAAAGATAATCCAAAAAGATTAATTGGATTTGACCCTTCTGCAATTTTTTACTCACAATTTCAATTTATTAATCATTTTGTTAAAAGTGATATTATTTATGAGATGCTTGGAGTTGAACATATTGAATACTATGAACATAAATTTGATATTTTATTTTGTTTGGGTGTTTTATACCATAGAAGTGACCCAATTGCAATGTTAAAATCTTTATGTAATTCACTTAATAAAAATGGTGAACTAATTTTGGATACATTTATGATTAATGGAGATAAAGAGATTGCATTAACTCCAAATAAAAGATACTCCAAAATTCCAAATATATATTTTATTCCCACAATCCCTGCACTTATTAATTGGTGTAAAAGAGCTGGTTTTAATTCCGTTGAAGTGCTAGAAACAATGGTAACAGATAGCTCAGAACAGAGGTCTACAAAATGGGTTTATGAACAAAGCTTAGAAGATTTTCTTGACCCTAACGATAAGACAAAAACAATTGAGGGTTATCCTGCACCAAAACGGGTATATATTAAAGCGTTTAAAGGTGTAAAATAAGAATACTTAAGGCTTTTGCCTTTTTGGTATATTTGATTTAAAGATTATATCTCTAGGATTTCTTGATATATTATCAATATTATATATCAATTCTTGAAGCGAAAATGAAAGTTCATTTATATCTATTTTAATTGGTTCAATTATATTTTTAAAATTATAATCTCCTCTTCTTACTGTTTTTTTAATATCTCTTAATAATAGATATAACTCTTTAATTGTTGGTTTAAAGGTTTTAACCAACTCTTGTGAAGATGAGTCAAAATTTATAAGAGTTTTGTTTATATCTAAAAGAGTTTTTATCAAGGTATCTTCTAAAAGAATAGTTTTTTGTGCAACAATTTTACTATCAAGAAGTATACTCTTGATTGAATCTAAATTTGTATCAGATAATAGTTTATCACTTTTATCTAAAAATTTTAAAACTTTTGAGTATAGAATATTGATATTATCTTCAAATGATAACATCATTGATGGTATATTTTTAATTACAGAGATATTATTATCAGATGTTGTTAGTTCTGATGCACTATTACTACCACCTATAATCTCAATATAAGATAATCCTGTAATCCCGAGAGGTTTAATAATTGTAAGCATATCCTCTTTTATTGGTGTATTTTGCTTTATTTTAAGAGTTAAGATTACCCTTTCTATATCTTGTGAATCTATATAAATCTCATCAATAGAACCAACATTTATACCTTTTAATTTAACATTAGAATCGATAGAGAGTCCACCAACTGATTCATATATATATGTTTTATAATATTTAAACTCATCTTTAAAACCTTTGTTACTAAGCCAAAATATAAAAAATAAAGATGCGATAGTAAAACTTAATACAAAT
>CAYWFW010000041.1:0-10526 GCA_964457735.1 uncultured Sulfurovum sp.
TGATATTATTGATTTAAAAACTATTAAAAATTCTGTTATAATTAATAAGATAGATAAACTCTCAAAAAGTGCGTTAGATTATTCTATATCTGCTAAAGATACAATCTTACTTTTTAAAATAAATGAGTCTGTTGGTAAAAAATTTGAGATAATAATATCTTCTAAACTAAAAAATATGGCAGGTAAAACTATAGGTAAAGAGATAATCAAAGAGATACACGTTTATAAAAAAAGTCGAATAGATATTAAAACTAATAACAAAATAAAACCGATGGTAATATTGGATACTCCACAAATGATAGCTGTAAAAAATGGTAAATTTGTGATGAGAGTATATTTTGATGATACATTTGATGAAGGTTATAATTTTAAAAACTTTTTTGAGATAGGTGGAATTAATAATTATAAAATTGATGGTTATGGAGAGTACTTAGATGATGATATAAGAGAAGATAGTAATATTAGCTCTTATTATTATATTGATATTCAAAGTGATGAGTTTAAACCTAATAGTAGATATACGTTAAAGATTCATAAAGGATTTAGCCATTATAAAGAGTTAAAAGAAGATATTAGTTTTGCTATTAATAGTGGTGATATGAAAAAAGAGATTCTCTTTGATGCCAAAAAGCCTTATGTTAGCAATGTTGGGGAGCTTGGATTTAGCTCTGTAAATGTTAATAGTGCATCATTGATAATAGAGAGTATTCCTAAAGATAATTATAGATATTTTATTAACTATAATAGTGCAGATTCCAAAAATATCTCAAAATATACTCAAGAGATTTTTAGCAAAGAATTAACACTAAATTCTCCAAAAAATAAACCTATAAAACATAAATTTTTGATTCAGGATTTAACTTCAAACCTAAAAAATGGAATTTATAAAGTTACAATAGAATACGAAGATAAAGATTTAGATGGAAATATTTTAAACAAATCAACCTCTAAAACTATTTTTGTATCTGATATTGGAATTATGGCAAATATATATGCTAATGGGGCTTTTATATCTGTAAATTCTTTCTCTTTTGCAAAACCTATAGCTGATGCAAAAATTGATATTTATTCTGAAAATAATATTTTAATAACCAGTGGATATAGTGATAAAGATGGTGTGCTTAAGATAGAGGAGATGGGAATAATTACTAAAAATCCAAAAGTGATAATTGTAACAAAAGATGATGATAAAAGTTTTTTAATGCTTGATAAATCACTAAATAAAGCTACATTAAATTCTATAACTATGATAGAAGATAAATTTAAAGCTTATATATATTTTCAAAGTGAAATATTACGCCCAAATTCAGAGATAAAAGCTTTAATTGTAGTAAAAGATAGAGATTTTTTATCAGCAGATGATATACCTGTTAAAGCAGTTATAAGAGGAGTAGATGATAATCAAATTTTATCAAAAGTATATCACACAGATAAGTTTGGTCTTATCGATTTTTCATTTTTTGTTGATGAAGAACTTTCAACAGGTTCATATCAATTATCTTTATATTTTGGTGATAAGATGATTGGCTCAAAGGTGATAGCGATAGAATCTTTTATCCCTCCACAGATTGAAAATCGTATTAATATAGATAGCTTAACTTATCTATCAGGGGAGTTTATAGATGCAAAACTAGAATCTAATTATCTTTTTGGAGCACCATCAAGTAATCTAAAGGGTACTTTGAGTTTTAATGCAACTCATAAAGATTATACAAATAGTAAATATCCAAATTTTAGCTTTACAAATAATGAACTAAAAGATAGTAACGATTTATCATATATTAAACAACTTGATAATATTAAGTTAGATTCAAAAGGTCAAGCAGAACTCAGTATATCAACTATATCAAGCCAAAAAAGTCCATCTATCTTAAAAGGTTTAATTGGTCTTAAAATAATGGATGATACTCAACCAGTTTCTACATATAAAGAGGTTACAATATATCCATATTCTCAGATGGTTGGTATTTTGCTTAATAATAATCATTTTGAAAAAGGTAAGCTTTTAGAGGGGCAAACTGCTCTTATTAATCCTATCACAAGTGAGCCTATAAGTAGAGATTTAACTGTTATTATTAAAAAAGTAAATTGGCATTATAGTTTGGTAAATGGAACTTATCAATGGGATAAAGAGATAGAGATTTTAGAATCGTTTACTGTAAAATCAAATACAAATTTTAGTAAAAAAGTTGATGGCTATGGTAATTATATTATAGAGGTGGTTGATAGATTAGGGATGCACAGTGCAACTAGTGAGTTTGATATTTGGTGGTGGGGTTATGCCTCTTTGTCTCCTCAAAATAGTTTAAATGATGTTGATGTGAAATTTGAAGATAAAAAATATAAAAAGGGAGATACTCTAATTGCTACAATAAAATCACCCATTTTAGACGGAAGAGCTATTATCACTCTTGAAAACAAAGATATAATATGGCATAAGAGTTTTGATATAACAAAAGGTGTAAGCAAAATAGAGGTACCAATAGATAGAGATTTAGGCAGAGGGGCTTATCTGCATACTGTTGTTGTGAGAAAAAGTGATACAAGTTCTAGTATTACACCATATCGTGCTTCAAGTTATGATTTTATTAAGTCAGATAGAGATAGTCAAAAGATTGATATTAATATAGACTTAGTAAAAACCTCTCGTTCACTTATTACACAAAAATTAGATATAACAACAGATAGAGAGAGTGCTTTACTAGTTAGTGTAGTTGATATTGGAATTTTACAATTGGTTTCTCAAGATATTCCAAAGATTTTTAATTTTTTTAGTGATATACCAACTCAGTTAATCGCATATTTTGACCTATATGATAAAGTTATGAGTTTTATATCAAAAGGTAATTTTGTATCATTTGGTAGTGATGGTATTTTTATGTCACTTAAAAAGAAAAAACATCTTCCTCCTAAGGTTGATAGAGTAAAACCATTTATGTTATGGTCAAATATATTATATACAAAAGATAAAAAAACTAGTTTTGATATAGCTATACCAGAGTTTAATGGAAAAGCAAGAGTGGTGGTAATTGCCGTTAATAGCGATTCAGTTGGTGTAAAAACTCAAAATTTAATAATCAAAGATAAAATTATTGTTAAACCATCATATCCAAGATTTATACTTCAAGGTGATATGTTAGAGCTTCCTATAAGAGTCTTTAATACCACAAATAAAACTCTTAATGTTAATCTCTCAAAAGATATATCTAATAATATTATATTATCAATCAAAGATAAAACCATTGAATTAGCACCAAATAGTTCAAAAGTGATATATGCAAAATTGATGGCAACAGAGAGTGGAATTGGTAAAATAAAAATAAATGCCACAACAAACTTAGAGACTTATAGTAAAAGTAGTGAGATTGGAATCTTTAATCCTTACTCTTTGACCACAATAAATTATCAAGATACAATCTCTAAATCCACAACAATAAATATCCCTGTAGCATTTACTGGCTCAAATGCAATAGTCACACTTTCTGATAATATCATAGGAAGATTAAGGGGAGATTTAAAATATCTAATTAATTATCCTTATGGTTGTGCAGAACAAACAGCATCAAAAATATCAGCAATGCACTATAGTAAAAATTATTTAAAATCTAAGATGATAGCTCCATCATCGCAAAAAGCTGGAGCTAAAGCACCAGTTCCAAGTTTTGAAAGAAAATTAATAAAAGATGCTAATAGATTTATCTCAAAAGGGATAAAAAAACTATCTAATATGCAAAATAGTTCAGGAGAGTTTAGTTATTGGGAAGATGGAGGATATATTAACCCTTATGCTTCTTTATATGCCTCTCAAACACTTTTAGAGCTAGATAAATCAGGATATTATGTGGATAATACCACAAAAAATCTTATTATTAGCTCTCTTCAAGATATAGCAAAAGGGAATAAGAAAGCAATTTATAATAATAAACATAGAGTATACTCTGCATATTTGCTATCTGAATATGCCACACTTGATAAATCTATTGCAAATGCAATTTATGACCAAAAAATTTATGATAATTACTATATATCTAAATATTATATGAGCATAATCTTTAAAAAGCTTGATATGAAAGAATTATCAGATAAGATATATTCATCTATCTCACTCGTTGATTTAAATACAATTAGAGAATTTGATTTTAAATACGATGGCTCTTTTAAAACAATATCAAGAGATATGGCAATTGTTTTTTACCTTAAATCTAAATATTTTATAAAAGATAAAAAAGATTTGAATATTTTTAAAAGTAGATTGGCTAAACTATATTCAACACATGAAAAGGCGATGGCATTAATGGCAATTACAGAATATATGGGAGATAAAAAAAATCAAAAGATGAAAGGTATTATATCTATTGGTGATAAAAAGATAGAGTACAAAAAATCAATAACCAAAGAGATAGAAGTTAATGATGATAAGATTAAAATAACTCCAACAAGTGGTATCACAAACTATTCAATTGATATATCTACCCATCTGCCAAAAGATATTAAAAATAGTTTATCTGATAATAGACCCTTAAGTATTAAACGTGAATTTATAAATAGAGAATCTAATCTAATTGATTTGAATAATCTTAAACAGGGAGATACAATATATTCTAAAATAACTATACAAAATCTAAAAAAACTTTCAAATATTGTAGTAAATCATAGAATCCCTGCATGTATGGATATTCAAAATGATAGAATAGCAAAAATTAAAAGCGATGAGTTTGAAAATATCAATGTAAAAATAACTAATAAAGATATAAGAGATGATAGAGTATTGTATTTTATTGACCTGCCGTACTTAAATAAAACTCAAGTAAATCAAGCTGTAATATATACAAAATTAAATATCACAACAAAAGGAGTTTGTAATCTTCCTGCAGTTACAATAGAAGCTATGAATGATAGCAGAATTAATGATTATGCTTTAGAGAGAGATATTATTAGAGTGGTGCGTTAAATCATATATTTGAAACAAAAAGAGTTTAATTTATGAGAGTTGTTCTATCCACTTTTTTTATAGCTGGAGTGCAATATAGTGATGGAGTATCTTCTGTTTTATATAAAGGTGAAATGCTACTTAGCCAAAAAGAACCAAATAATTTGATTGATAAATATGCTATTTCTATATATAAAAAGAGTATAAAGCTTGGCTATATTCCACAACACTTAAATATAAAACTTTATAATCTCAAAAATATTCTGATTGAGGTTGAAGAGTATTATCCTGATGCACCTCCATGGGAGAGAATTTTAGTTTCAGTTTTTTTAGAAGAGTAATTAGACTTTTATTATAAATTTATTGTATAATATTTCTAAGATAAAATATCTAAAAATTTTAAAGGAATAACATGCAAGAAGTTGTAAAAGAGACTAAAACTATTGAATATAGAGTTGATAGAATATTAAAAATGGCAAAAGATCATTTTGGTGAGGTTAGATTTGTAGGAATTAAACTGCATGATAGAATGGGTTGGGTGGCTAAAATTCAATTTGATGAGTTTGAATCATTGGTAGCTGAAGGTGAAAATCCTGTTGAGGCTCTAAAAAATCTTAGAAAAAGAGTTCAAAAAATCATAGATAGACATAATATTGTTTAGTGAATTGATATGAAACAAAATATTATATTAATTGGATTTATGGGAGTAGGAAAAGGTACACTTGCTAGAGCCTACTCTCAAAAAACAGGCATCTATAATATAGATACTGATGATTTAATTGAATCTAAAGAGAATAAAAAAGTAAAAAAAATATTTGCAGAATTTGGTGAATCTAGGTTTAGAGAACTAGAACAACAAACAGCAACTTGGATAGAAAATTCCATCAAAAATTCACTTATCTCATGTGGTGGTGGATTTTATAAAGTAAATAATATTAATAAACTTGGTAAAGTTGTTCTTCTTGATGCTTCATTTGAGTGGATATATAATGGATTGTTAAATGCTCCTAATGCCAAAAAGAAACTCAAAAAACGACCATTATTTTCTGAACCTAAAAAAGCAAAAGAGTTATATAATCAAAGAGAAAAAGATTATAAAGAGATAGCTGATGTTATTTTGAGTGTAGAGAATAAAACTCTTGATGAAGTGGTTAATGAGTTAATTGAAATTTCAAAAAATGATATAAATAAAAAGGATATATAGATGTGTATATTTTGTAAAATAGTAAAATCAGAGATACCAAGTAATAAAGTGGATGAGAATGAAGATTTCTTAGCATTTAATGACTTATATCCAAAAGCTCCAATTCATGTATTAATAATTCCAAAAGCTCATATTGAATGTTTTCAAGAGGTAACTCCAAACGTTATGGCAGGATTAACATCATTTGCTCAGAGAGTGGCTTTTAAACTAGGAGTTGATAAAAGTGGTTATAGATTGATTACTAATAATGGTTCAGATGGTGGACAAGAGGTTAATCATTTGCATTTTCATCTATTAGGTGGTGGAAAACTTAGATGGGAACATCAACATGATGAGAGTCATAAAAATATATAATAAAAATGATGGAACTTTTCCCATCCCCATTAGCTAAAAGCTATTAATCTATTAGAATTCTTGCAAAACTCATTGGAAGTGGTGTTTTAGCCAAATACCAATGAATTAGGCAAGAATGATATATTAATTAAGTGGCATTCCATTAACTAAAAGTTTGCTTTTGCTATATTTTATAGTATAAACAAAATTATCTTTTTCTGTTTTTGGGGGAAGCATAGCTAACATTGCACCTCTTGGTGTTTTTAATATTGTGTTATAGTTTGCTTTTGAAAGCTCAATTCTTGCATCCAAATTTAATGCAGATAAAGCCATCATTGGATTAACTGATATTGATTGTGCTATTTTTGGGTCTTTATCAATAGTAAGTTTTACATTTATTTTAAATCCACCAACTGCTTTTTTATTATCAACAATATTAACAGCACTTAAATCTTCAATCTCAAGAAATGCACCATTAGATATAACTGTTCCAATAAGAACCTGAAATTTTGGGTCTTCTAAACCAATATTAGGATTCTCTTGAACTAATTTTGAAATCTTCTCATAAGCTTTTGCATCTATATTTCCAATTTTAACATCTATATTTGCTTTTTCTATATGTAAAAATTTTCCTTCTAAATTGAAATCTAATAATTTAAAACCACTTTTATAAACAACATCATAAGAATTTTTATTTAAAACTGCCTCCGTTTTAATAAATGCATCTTTAAAATTTAAATACTCACCTTTAAATTTCTTATCTTTTGCTTTGATATTTAAATCACCAATAGATAGATTAATAATCTGTTTTTCTGGTTTATACATATCAAAAAGACCATCTATACTGATACCACTAATTTTAATTATAGCTTCTGGTATAGTCTCATTAATATCTTTTAAAGTTGTTTTAAACTTTTTTGTTTTGATATTATAATTTGTATATACCTCTATAATCTTATCTTTAACTAAATGAGTTAATAGTTTTTGCTCATCTTTTGTTATATTCATATCTTTTGGTAAAGCAGTAAGATAGATTGTTGAATTATATCCATCAGTTGTATAATTCATATCATTATTTATCTTTAATCCTGCCAAACCGAATGAGTCAATAGATGTATTTTTATCTATTACTATTGGTGAAGCTACTAGAGAATAAGATTGATTATCCACACCTAATTTTCTATTTTCTACACTTACGCCATATTCTTTATATGACTTCTTCATAAATAGTATCTCTTTTTCGATATGAGCTTTTACATCACTATATGGTTTTAATATAACAGTAGCAGTTTCTCCTGCTAATGCGAATGCTGTAATAACTGAACTAAGTAATAATTTTTTTAACATTTCATATCCTTTTAATTTTATTTATTATAACTAATTAATATTATATATCTATTTAAACCAATTTTTTACTCTATCAAATGTAGAATCTAAAATACTCTTATGTGGAGTACTCTCTATCCCAAAACTCTCTTGAAGTTCAAGCAGTAGATTCCTTTGTTCTGCGGTTATTGTTGTTGGTTTTATAACTTTAATTTGAGCAATTAATCTGCCTTTTCGCCCAGTTTGAACATCAGCAACACCTTTACCACTAAATATAACCTGTTCTTTATCTTTTGTTCCAACCTTAAGATTTAACTCCTCTTCCCCATCAAGAGTAGGAATTTTTATTTTTGCACCAAGAACTGCTTGTGTAAAAAATAGTGGAACTTCTATATATATATCATTTCCATTTCTAATAAAATGCTCATCTTCTGCTACATTAAATATAATATAAAGGTCACCTCTTCTACCATTTTTTGCCTTATTACCATACCCTTGAGCTCTTAAACGATTACCACTATCCACTCCAGCTGGAATTTTAATTGTAATGGTGTCATCTTTCTCTTTGTACCCTTTTGCATTACAACTACCACACTTCTCTTTGATAGACCGTCCCTCTCCGTGACATTTTGGACACTCTTGTGCAAATGACATAAAGCCTTGTTTCATAACCACTTGACCTTGACCATCACAATAATCACAAGTTGTCATTTTCCCATTTTTAGCCCCTGAACCACCACAATCATCACAAGCCGTTTTATATTTAATATTAAACTCTTTATCACAACCAAAAATAGCCTCATTAAATGCCAAATCTAGCTCTATCTCAAAATCTAGTGCATATTTTTGATTTGGGTCTCGTCTGGTTCTGCCACCTCCACCACCAAACATAGAGTTAAACATATCCATAATATCATCCATATTACCACCACCAAAGCCACCATGACCACCAGCACCATGACCCTCTAATCCTGCTTTACCATATTGGTCATAAATTGCTCTTTTGCTATCATCACTTAACACCTGATATGCTTCATTTACAATTTTAAAATTATCTTCTGCCTCTTTATTATCAGGGTTTCTATCTGGGTGATATTTCATCGCTAGTTTTCTATATGCTTTTTTTAATGTTGATGTGTCAGAATCACGACTCACATCTAATATTTCATAGTAATCTAAATCTTTCATTTCTTATTCTCCAAAACTTTATTAAAATTAAAAATGAATTCTACCATAAATTCTTGATATTTTGATATAATAACAATAAAATTAAAGGTAATATATTGATAGTTCATATTGTGATGTTTAAGTTTGATGATAACAGTAAAAAAGGGAATATTTTAAAAGCAAAAAATATGCTAAATGCCCTTATGGGTAAAATACCAAGTCTACAAAGTATGGAAGTTGGAGAAAATTTCTGTGATGAAGATAGAGCAATGGATTTGTCTATCATAACAACTTTTAAAGATAAAAAAGGACTTAATGAATATGCTATTCATCCTATTCATATGCAGGTTGTAGAGTTTATAAAAGAGGTTACCATATTATCAAAAGTTGTAGAATATCAAAAATAATAACATTCTAAATACGATAAAAACTCCTGCATGGGTATTAGATGAGAAACTTCTTATTAAAAATTTAGAGATTATAAAATATCTTAAAGATAAAACTGGTGCAAAAGTTCTTTTAGCATTAAAAGGGTATTCCCTTTGGTCATCATTTAATATAATAGAAAAATATCTTGATGGTTGTTGTGCTAGTGGATTGCATGAGGCGATGTTGGCAAAAGAGGAATTTAATGGGGAAGTTCACACATATTCTCCTGCTTTTAAAGATGATGAGATAGAAAAAATATCTAAAATATCACATCATTTAGTTTTTAACTCACCCTCTCAGTTTAAAAAATATTCAAAAAAAGCTAAAGCGATAAATCCTGATATTTCACTTGGAATCAGGGTCAATCCAGAATATTCAAGCTCACCAACAGAACTTTATAATCCTTGTGGATTATACTCAAGGCTTGGAACAACTATTGATAATTTTGATAAAACTATTTTAGAAAATTGTGATGGTTTACACTTTCATGCTCTTTGTGAACAAGATTCATCAGCACTAAAAGAGGTTTTAATCCATTTTGAAAAGAAGTTTGGAAAATATCTTAAAAATCTAAAATGGGTGAATTTTGGTGGTGGTCATCATATTACGAAAGAGGGTTATGATTTGGATGGATTAATAGATATTATTAATCAATTTAAACAGAGATATAAAGTGGATGTATATCTTGAACCAGGTGAAGCGATTGGATGGGAAACAGGAGTTTTGATAAGTGAAGTTTTAGATATTATAAATAATGGTATGGAGATTGCTATTGTTGATGTCTCTACAGAAGCTCATATGCCAGATACTATAATTATGCCTTATCGTGCAGAGGTTAGAGATGCAGATAAACCAAATCTAAAAGAATTTAACTATCGTATTGCAGGAAATAGCTGTATTGCTGGTGACATTATGGGTGATTATAGCTTTGATTCTAAGCTTGAAATTGGTGATAAAATTGTTTTTGAAGATCAAATTCACTATACAATAGTAAAAGCAACCACATTTAATGGTGTAAAATTACCATCAATAGTTATAGTCAAAGAGGATAATAGTATTGAGATTATTAAAGAGTTTGGATATGAAGATTTTAAAAATAGATTATCATAATTTTAAAATTTATACTAAAATTAAAAA
>CAYWFW010000042.1:0-4750 GCA_964457735.1 uncultured Sulfurovum sp.
TTGTAAATCTCTTTTAAAATCTCATTGGTAATAGAGTTAGTATGGGGTTCAAATATATAATTTTTTTATTTGTAATAAAGGCTTGAGTTAATCTTATTACTGGCAACTTATAGTATGAATTAAGACTTGGAGTAGCAGATAAAAGCAGAACCTTTGCATCTAATCTATCTGCCATCAAAATTGCCAAATCTCTAGCATTATATCTTGGATTAGAAGCTGATTTATAGCTATCATCATGCTCTTCATCCACCACAATTAAGCCAATATTTTTTAGTGGAACAAATAATGCTGACCTCGCTCCAGCTATCACTCGTATCTCCGATTTTGATATTGAATCTAATATTTTTTCTTTTCTCTTTTTTGTAAGTTTTGAATGCCATATTGCAACAGTTGAACCAAAATATTTAGCAAGTCTTTTACCCATCTGAGGAGTTAGACTAATCTCAGGCATCAATATAATCGCTGTTTTATTCTCTTTTAACGAATCAGCAACCAAAGATATAAAAATCTCACTTTTACCTGCTCCTGTAACTCCAAAAAGTAAAGCCTTCTTATGCTTTTTTATCTCTAAATAAGCCTTTGATTGAGCCTCTGTTAAATTTGGATAATCTATGATTGTATCATAATTTGATGGCTCTTTTTGATTAATCTCAAACGGTATAAAAATAGATAGAGAGTGAGATAAAGACGAAAAATAATAATTTGATATAAACTTAGCAATTTTAATTTGAAAAAGAGAATAGATTTTATTCTCTAAAGAGATAATATCAAGAGTATTAAAACTAGGTTTTTCACATCTATCCATAACAATTGCTTTTTTAGTAGCATTTCTAATAGGAACTTCTACAATCTGCCCAATCTCAATATCTCCATCAAAACTATATGTAAGCTCTGGTGCTAAAGAGCGATATAATATCACTTTAAAATAGTTCATAAAATTATATCACTTATATTTTACTCTAATCCATAAAGCTTAATTAAACTCTCAACTTTAGCTTCTCTTTTAAGCCAAATATTATAAAGTTCACTCATATCTTTTGAACCACCACAACTTAAAATATTATCTTTATACTCTTTTGCTCTTGCTTTATTAAATCCATTCTCTTCATCAATACACTCAAAAAAAGCATCAGCACTTAATACTTCTGCCCATTTATAACTATAATATCCAGCCGAGTATCCACCAGCAAATATATGAGCAAAACCATTTTGAAATTTATTATAAGCAGGTGGTTTTAAAAGTGCAGTTTTTTCTCTAATAGAATCTAACAAGTCTTGAACTTCATCTTTTTGATAAAGTTTTTGGTGAAGTTTAAAATCAAATAATGAAAATTCAACCTGTCGTAAAAGTCCCAATGCTACTTGATAGTTTTTTGTATCTTTAATTTTAAACAATAACTCATCGCTAATAGCCTCATTTGTCTCATAATGAAAAGCAAATCTTTTAAGTATAGCACTTTCATAAGCAAAATTTTCTAAAAATTGCGATGGAAACTCTACAACATCCCATGCTACACCATTAATTCCACTTACGCTTCTTTGATTCACTTTGCTAAATAGATGATGAATAGCGTGTCCCATTTCGTGAAATAAAGTCACAACATCATCATGTCTTAAAAGGCTTGGAGTTGTATCTGTTGTTGGTGAGAAATTACATACCACAAATGCAGATGCTAGATGTTGAGTATTATTAGAATCAATATAATGTGTTTCAAAATCATTCATCCATGCCCCACCTCGTTTTTCTTTTCTCGCTTCAAGGTCAAAATATATACGGCTTGATACTTTTTCATTTTCATAAATATCAAAAACCCTCACACATTTATGCCATTTTTTTACATCAGTAACCTCTTTGATAGTTAAATCAAAAAGCTCAGAGATAATATCCAACATTCCATTAAGCACTTTTTCTTGTACAAAATATGGTTTTGTCATACTATTATCAAAATCAAATTTCTCTTTTTTTAGCTTTTCGCTATAATAAGCAATATCAAAACTTTGTAGAGATTTTATATTATCACTCTTTTTTGCAAAATCTTTTAACTCTTGAAGCTCATCTTTTGCATAAGGTAGAGCAAGAGTAACCAATTTTTCTAAAAAATCTATAACACTATCAGATGAACTAGCATCTTTAAAAGCGATAGAATAATCAGCAAAATTATCAAATCCTAATAGCTTACTTTTTTGCTTTTTAAGTGATAATATTTGGTCTATAACTTCACTATTTTGTGGAGCTCTTGATGAATATGCACGATATATCTCTTCACGATACTCTCTATTTGAACCATAAGTGATATACGCCATATAACTAGGAATTTGCAAAGTAAACTTATAAGCTTCGCTACCATCTTCAAGAGTTATTTTTGCACTATCTAAATCATTTTGTGGCAACTCTTTAACATCATTAAACGATTTGATAATCAGCTCATAATCATTTGTAGCATTTAACAAATTTTGTGAAAACTCATTAGAAAGTTCACTAAGTTTCATATCAATATCTTCAAGCTCTTTTTTCTCTTTTATAGGAAGATTTACTCCACTAAGCTTAAAATCTTTAATATCATTATCTATCACCTTTTGTGATTCTAAATCATCGCAACTTAAAGACTCTATCTTTTTAAAAAGTTCAAGGTTTTGAGAAACCTCACTACTAAATTTTGATAAAAGTGGAAGAGAATTTTCATAAGCTTTTTGGGTATCATCACTGTTCATTACAGAATTTAGATGAGATAAAGGGGTAAAAAACAAACTAAGCTCCTCATCCATATCTTGCATTGGCTTTAAAACATCACTATAATTCTTGCTTTTTAATTTTGTAATCGTATCAATTTTTTCTCTATGGGTATTTAAAAGTTTTTCTAATTCTTTTGGAAAATCTGCTAGGTTATCTAATCTAAAATCTATAAACATTTTTTTACCATCTCATTAATTCTTTTGCCATCAGCTCCACCACCAATTTTTGCTTTAGCAGGATTCATAACTTTTCCTATATCTTTCATAGAAGAAGCCCCCACCTCTTTTATAATTGCTTTTATTATAGATTCTAACTCATCATCAGTTAGTTGTTTGGGTAAATAGACAGAAAATATATCAATCTCAGCTTGTTCTTTTTCTACCAAATCTTCTCTTCCTGCACTTTTATATTGAGAAATTGATTCGGTTCTTGTTTTGATACCTTTTTGAATCAAAACTATCACCTCTTCATCATTCATATCTTTTCTTTCATCAACTTCTATCTGTTTAATCATTGTATTAATTGATCTAATAGAATCTCTTTTTACTATCTCTTTTGCTCTCATTGCATCTTTTAAATCTGCTTTTAACTGCTCTTTTAAATTCATCCTTATCCCTTTTTAAATATTTTTTATTAAAATTTTATATAACATAATAACTAAAATAGACAAAAAGATTTCTGATATTACATACTTGATAATTTATAATCCTATCTTTTTAATCTTATTCTTTTCGTTAATGAAACTTTGATAGAATAGTAAATATAAAATTAAGAGAATTAAAAGGATTTAAAATGGGTATTAGTTTAGCTAAAGGTGGAAGAGTAAATTTAAGTAAAGAGGCACCAGGTCTTACAAAAATGGTTGTTGGGCTTGGTTGGGATGCAAATGCTAGTGATACAGGGGCTGATTTTGACCTTGATGCTTCTGTATTTTTAATTGGTGCAAATGGTAAAGTAGCAAGTGAGAAAGATTTTATTTTTTATAATAATCTAAAATCTGCTGATGGAAGTGTAGAGCATACTGGAGATAATACAACAGGTGCTGGTGATGGTGATGATGAGCAAGTATTAGTAAATCTTACAAATGTTAGTGCAGATGTACAAGAGATTATTTTTGTTGTTACAATTCATGATGCTGATACAAGAGGTCAAAACTTTGGACAAGTATCAAACTCATTTATTAGATTGATAAATGAAGATACAGTAGAAGAGGTAGCAAAATATGAGCTTGATGAAGATTATTCAAGTGAAACTGCTATTGAGTTTGGAAAACTTTATAGAAAAGATGGTAGCTGGAGATTCCAAGCAGTTGGAACAGGATTTAATGCAGGACTTCAAGGTTTTGTAGATAAGTATATAGGATAATTTGATGGGGATTAACTTAGTTAAAGGTCAAAAAATCTCTCTTAAAAAGAGTAATGGTTCTGATTTATCATCTTTTTGTATTGGTGCAAACTGGGGTGCAATTGAGGGTAAAGGTTTCTTTGGTGGGGCAAAAAAAGTAGCAGTAGATTTAGATTTATCTGTTGGTCTTTTTGATGCAAAGCAAAATATTATAGATACAATCTATTTCGGAAATTTAAATTCTGCTGGAATTAGTCATTCAGGTGATGATACAACAGGTGATGTTGATGGTGATGATGGATTGGACAATGAAGTTGTAACTATCAATCTAAAGCAAATTCCATCAACAGTAGAGCAGGTCGTATTTGTGTTAAATTCATTTAATGGAAAAGATTTTGCTACAATTCCTTTTGCTTCAATTCGTTTATATGAGGGGACACCTGAACGGGTAAATGATGTGGTAGCAACTTATAATATAGCTTCTGATAGCAAATTTGCTGGATATGTATCTATGATTTTAGGTAAACTTTATAGAAGAAATGGAGAGTGGAAATTTTCTGCAATTGGTGAGCCAACAACAGATAAAAAATTGGCCGATACTTTAAATACAGTTCAAGCTAAATATTTATAATTTTAGGTTCCGTATTTTTATACGGAACAATAGAACTTAGT
>CAYWFW010000043.1:0-5708 GCA_964457735.1 uncultured Sulfurovum sp.
TATACTTCTTGCATGAATTGTTTCTGTGGTATCAAATTCCCAAGTAAATATAACTCCGGCAATTTGTGCTGATAGTTGTATCTGTTCAAAAAAATTTAATTGATTTTCAGGTGCTTTATCATCTGCTATTGTGATAAGATGTAAATTCACTATATCTTCAACAGCTTTATTATTTATTATAGTTTCAATTAGTTCCATTAAATTTTTAGCTTGAAAGAAGATTCGTATATATGGGTCAGTAATAGTTATTTTAGTAGCACCTTTTAAATATGCACCAAAAAGAGAGTCGTAAGTTATACCTTTTTGATTCTCTTTAAAAGATAGATGTTGCTCTTGTGGTTCCTGAACTATGTTATCTCTCTTTATATTTTGTTCTGTTACAACATTATCATTAATTGTAGCCACATCATCGCTACTACTAATTGTTTTATGATAATAGTGTGGATACTGCTCCTCTTCAAGAGTTGTTACCCAATATTTTTTGCCATTATTATCTTCATAATAAAATTTTGTATCAGCATAAGTTGAATCAATTCTCATCAGTTGATCTTTGACTCTTTTTCGTCCTTCTATAGCAAATTTAAGTATCTCTTCAATTTCTGTAAGAGTGGCTTCATTATTAGGATATAAAATTTTCATTAAACCTGAAAAAGTTTTATTGATAGCATCTCTATCACGAGTAGAAATATCTTTTGAAAGTGTGAAATAGTCTTGATAACGATTTGAAAAATCATCATTACGAAGAGAGCGAAGTATTTCAGCAATATAATCAACTACAAAACCATATCCATTTGAAAACATTTCTCCACAAATAATATCTATCTCCCAACCTGGTAAATAGAAGTGTAAGCGATCTAAAAATGCAGAATCGTGGTATTTAGCTGGAACTTCTTCAAATAAATCAGAGTATTTCAACATAAAAGGAACACTATGAGCAGTATTACCAACAAACACCATAGAAGCCTCAGCACTTAGAGTTTCGATCCCACGAGAAAAAGTTTTATTTGCCATATAGTTTTTCATAATATCAACAAGAGCTTTATCTACTTTCTTATCTTGTCCAGCAAACTCATCAAAGGCTACAACACTCCAATAACCCACTAAACCAAGTTTTCCATTGGAATTATTAACAAAAAGTTTGGGAACTGTAACTTCACCGCCAGAAATCAATATCCCATGTGGTGAAAATTCAGAATAGATATGTGATTTACCAGTACCTTTTGGACCAAGTTCAATAAGATTATAGTTCCTTTCACAATAAGGAATAAGTCGTGTAAGTTGTAACATTTTATTTCTTTTACTAAACATTTTAGGATTAAAGCCCATACTTTGAATTAGTAAATCAATCCATTCATCAGTATTAAACTCTTTTCGAGCATTTAGATATTCATCATAATCAAAATGAGATAATTGAATAGGTTTTATAGATGAAAGTATCCAAGGGGTTACATTTTTATTGTCGGTGTGTTCATATTCAACATCAGCTATACACCAAACTCCACCTACTAATAATTTTGGATGAGCTTTAATAGTTCCAGAATCAATAAGAACTTTTTTAATACCAAGATTTGCAAACTCAGCTTCATAAACATCAGCTTTGTCATTAAGAGATACACTTATTTTATCTATCACTTTATGACGACCTTTCTCTTTTATTATTGAGCGAATCAGACCTGCTTCATTACGATGCACATAGTGTTTAGAGAGAATTTCTTTGACAGTTTCAATTCCAGAGTTAATACTATCTTCATCATTAGTTGCACAATATTGTCCTAATAGATATTCAAGAACATAAGAGGGAACAATAGCATTACCTTTAACCGTTTTTACTAAATCTTTTCGCACTACCAAACCAGCATAATATTTATTTATTTTGTCATCTAATTTACTCATATTTACCCCTAAAAATCAAAATCACTACTAAATGATCGTCTTATTTGATATATCATTCTTGCATATTCCCTAAAATGAGAGGTAGAGCCAACTTGTTCTTGAAGTTTTAAGATTACCTCTTTACCATTAGAGTTTTCAGAATTTTGTGAAAGTAGAAATCTTACTTTTATCTCTCTTTGCCTTGCATTATCTGATGTTAAATCAAATATAAGAGTATGTTCATCTGATATTAAAACACCATCTTTAGTGTAGATTCCTGCTTTTAGAACTCTTGGCAAAATTTTATCTGTAACTGCATCTTTTTGATACAATGTAACAGAAAATTGACCAGAAGATATTACAGAGCTTGAACCTCTAATAATATCTACATCTACTTGTGTAGTATCACTTTTTCGTTTTTTACGAATTTTTATTACTGGTATAACTACCTCTTGTAGTGTTGCTCCTCCATGAACAAACTTGCTACTCGAACCACTTTTTTTAAGTCTGTTAATTGATTTTGGAATTAGTATATCTATATCACCCTTTAATCCTAATTGATTTGAACTGAATTTCTTAAAACTACTCTGTTCATTTAGTTTTTTACCAATTACAAATCGTCTATCATTATAAAGTATCTCCTCACCTGTTGCTTGCATACCCAAATAATCACTTTCTTGAATTGATTCATTTTGATAGATAAACCCGTGATCTGCTGTTACTATAATATTTGTTGCATTTGCACTTGTGAGTTTTCGTATAATCTGTTTTAATTCAACCAAACAATCTTCAACAGCTTTGCAAACTGTATCTTCTGTTTTGAGTTTTCCAGCATTATCAATAATATCATGATATATGTATATTACATTATTCTGTTTTACTAAAGCTCTTGTGCCATCTTCTCCATCTTTACTCATAGAAAGAAGCTCTTTTGCTTTAATTGTTTTACTTTTTGATACATAATTATTGAGTATTTTTTCTCTATTTGTGCTTCTTGCATTGATACCATCTACTATAACAGTCGCTTGTTCATCTCCACTAAATTCTATATTTTTATTTGGAAGTAAAGAAGCCATACCAAGTTGTGTATAGCTTGGTAACATCGATATAGCGGGTTCAATAGTGGCTTCAAACATATCTTCTTGACGGATTATAGTTGTAAGTTCATCACCATCCTCATTACGAAGAGCATCAGAAATAATAACATATATTTTTCCATTTTTATTTAATATTGGTTCTATATATTTTGAGTAAAAATCTTTTTGCATAGTGTATGAAGGTATATGCCAACTATCTAATTTATCTATATATTGTTGCCATTTGTCGTTAATTTTAAGTAAGTAGTTATTTGTATATAAATTTTCTATTGTTAGTGTTAATTGCTCTAATAGTGTTGGTTGTTTTGATTCTCGCATATAGTAAATATACTTTCTATAAAGTTTATCAATCTTAAACCAGTTATTACTATAAAGTTTTACCCCATTTTCAAGGCTATCTATATTTAAAACAATTTTATCTAATGTTGATATAAATTTAGAAGCATATTCAATTGCTTCGTAAATATCAGCATAGTTTTCATACCAATGAGTCTGTCTTCTACTTCTAATGTATAGTGTAACATCTTCACTCCTTATTTTTCTATCTTTTACTACTTTTACTAAGTCGCTAATAATTTTTTTATCAATTATATTAAAAAAATCTATCTCTATTAACTCTTTAAATTCTCTATTAAAAAGGTCATCTTCGATATTCAACATAGTTTCACAATTATTAGCATGTATCTCAAAAGAGGTTTGATTTTTTCTGCTATCTTTCCAACGATTCATAAATACCAAAGCATCATTATTTAAAAGTTGCTTATCTACAAAATTACGAAAATAAACATCTTTAAAAAGAGTAATAACAAAATCATCAACACTTGGTTTTTCTGATATATATCCATAATTTCTTTCTACATTTGTCCATAAAAAATTATCTAAATTAGATCTAATTAGTAATTTATATTTATTATCTTTTTGTTTTGCCTTTTCAGATAACAAACTCTCTAATATAGAATCTATTCTAATATCACTATTGCATATTATACTCATCATTTTAATTCTAAATGATTTTTGAGTATCCTCTTTTGTAACTATCTTTTTAAGTTTTTCTGTTCTAATTTCCGATTTAAAAAACTCTATATGCTCTTTTATAACATCACTAAATTCAAAGCCAAGATGAAGTTCATTAAGCAAAATAGCTATTTGATCTGTTCTAAATTCAGCACTATAAAGTTCTACATCTAATAGCCAATTATCAATATACTCTTTTGGTCTTGCTCCATTTTTATATAGAAGAAATTTTTGCTCTTTTTGGTCTCTTAATATTTTATATTTTATATAAAACTCATTATTTTTAATTTCAATTTTTGTAACATCATCAAATTCTAAACTTTCAAAATCTCCATTAAACTCCTGTTTTTCATCATACCAAAAAACTATACGATTTTTTTTAAAAAGATTATCTAATGCTTGTTTTATTTGTCTGTTCATCAACTAATCCCTGCTATTTTTTTTAGTGCTTTACCAAATAATGGATAATTATGTTTTACACCATCATCTAAGTCTATTTCTATCTTTTTTGTTGCCAATGGATACAAAACATCTCTTTCGTAATCTGTTAATTCTATTAAAATTTTTTTAAGTTTTTCTATATCTTTTAAGGCTCTGTTTTTTTCAGCTTTTGTGGCATTTAGATTGATACTTATAGATTCTAAATTCTCTTTTTTAGCTTCAAGTTTTATAATATAATCTCTTAAATAATCATTTAATATAACACTTACATTATCACTTCTGTATCTGTGCATATAAATTAGAGCTTGAAAACTTCCTTTTGGTGAGCTAAATAGCCAATAAATTGGTCGTTTTTTGTATCGTTTTACATGGTCAGCATAAAAATCTTTAACAAAATAGTTTCTTATAGTTTTCCCTATGCTATTTTCGATGAACTTTATATTATCTTCATAGTGCTCCTCTCCAAAAGTTATTTTAACAAACTGATAAAATTGTTCTGTAATGTCATCAATAAACCAATCTCCATTAAGGATTGGAATAACATTGTTATTAGCTATTTTAAATTTTGGATTTTGAATATTAAATTTTGAATTAACTTCATCTACACTTTCACCCATATTTGCTATATGTAGCCCTTCGTGATTCAAACTATATCTTCCAAACATCACACCTACACTATAAGAGATAAATTGTTTAATAATTTCATCGGCTCTAAATTCTAACTCATCTTCAACTATTTTAGTTTCATTTTTAAGTATCGTTATATCTTTAAGTGCTACATCAGGGGTAAGTTCATCTTGAAGTTCGTAAATATCGATAAATAGACGATTTAACTCCTCTTCGTTTTTATGTAAAGTAAAAAACTTCTCTTTCCAATAGTTACAATATCTGTTATAAACTGTTTCTAATGTTGGTATCTTTTTATTCAACATTAAAAATTCATCATTCAAAATTCGAATCAACTCGTTGGTTCGGAAATCCCACGATGTTTCTCGACTGTCCCACTCTTCTTTGGAGATGTCGATGTTTTGTTGTGTTAGTTGGTCGATTTTTTGTTTTGTTTCTAAAGTTTTAGGTTTAATAATAGGAAATTGAGATATGTGTCCTACTTCAAAATTAATAGTTTGAGAAAAAGGTTCCAATAATGATTTCTTTAAATTACTATTCATAATAGCCATAATATATTTTAAATCTTTTACAAAAACACTGCAACCTGCTACATCAAAAATAAAATTTTTAGGATAATATCTAAAAGCTAATATTCCACTACTAACTTTTGACCAA
>CAYWFW010000044.1:0-3006 GCA_964457735.1 uncultured Sulfurovum sp.
ATAAGAAGAGAGGGGTAAAACTCAAAAAGTATCATAAAAAGTAATATATATTATGATTGAAATTTAGTTTTAAATAAAGTCTAGTATTTGTAATTATATACTATTTTATATAAAATTTTGATATAATAATCAAAAAAAATAAAAAATTTGAGAAAATTTAATGATAAATAAAGAGAGATTAACACATTTAAAACAATTAGAAGCTGAGTCTATCCATATTATGCGAGAGGTGATTGCTGAGTTTGAGAACCCTGCTATGCTTTATAGTGTAGGTAAAGATAGTTCTGTAATGCTTCATCTTGCCCTAAAAGCTTTTTATCCTGCCCCTCCACCATTTCCACTTGTTCATGTTGATACAAAATGGAAGTTCAAAGAGATGATAGAGTTTAGAGATTCTCGGGCAAAAGAGGTTGGGATGGAGCTAATTACATATAGTAATCCTACAGGGCTTGATATGGATATATCGCCATTTACCCATGGTTCTGCTTTGCACACTGATATTATGAAAACAGAGGCGTTAAAGAATATGCTTGATATTTATAAGTTTGATGCTGTTTTTGGTGGAGCAAGACGGGATGAAGAGAAAAGTCGTGCAAAAGAGAGAATCTATTCGTTTAGAGATAAGTATCATCAGTGGAATCCAAAAGCCCAAAGACCAGAGCTTTGGAATATATATAATTCTAAGGTAAAAAAAGGGGAATCTATTAGGGTTTTTCCTTTGTCTAATTGGACAGAACTTGATATTTGGCAATATATATATCTTGAAGATATTAAAATCCCATCGTTATACTTTGCAAAAGAGCGTAAGGTTATAGAGTATGGTGGAGCTAAAATTATGGTTGATGATGATAGAGTTCCAAAAAATTTACGAAAAGATTCAAGAAAAGAGATGGTTCGCTTTAGAACGCTTGGGTGTTATCCATTGACTGGTGCAGTAAATTCAACTGCCACAACTTTACCAGAGATTATTCAAGAGATGCTTTTAACCACAACTTCTGAGCGACAAGGGAGAGTGATTGATAGTGATTCATCTAGTTCTATGGAGAAGAAAAAAATGGAAGGGTATTTTTAGATGAGTAATTTAATAGCTGAAAATATAGAAGAGTATCTTAAAGTTCACGAAAATAAAACTATGCTTAGATTTATAACTTGTGGTAGCGTTGATGATGGAAAAAGTACTTTAATTGGAAGACTTCTTTATGATAGCAAAATGATATTTGAAGATCAACTTAGTTCAATAGTTAAAGATAGTAAAAAGGTGGGAACACAAGGTGATAATATTGATTTAGCTTTACTTGTGGATGGATTGTCAAGTGAGAGAGAACAAGGGATTACAATTGATGTAGCGTATAGATTTTTTTCAACAGATAAAAGAAAATTCATCATTGCAGATACCCCAGGGCATGAGCAATATACTAGAAATATGGTAACAGGAGCAAGTACTGCTGATGTGGCTATTATTTTGATTGATGCAAGAAAAGGGATATTAACTCAAACTAGAAGACATAGTTTTATTGTAAATCTATTAGGGATTAAAAATATTATTGTAGCTATTAATAAGATGGATTTAGTTGAGTATAAAGAGGAAATTTTTGAGGATATAAAAAAATCTTACGAAGAGTTAGCAGATGAACTGGGTATTCAAAACAGATATTATATCCCTGTAAGTGCATTAAAAGGTGATAATATCGTTGATAGAGGTGATAATATCTCTTGGTATAGTGGTCAAACACTTTTTAATCTGCTTGATAGTATAGATATCGCTGGTTTCTCAAAAGAGGAAAGTTTTAGATTTCCCGTGCAGTATGTGAATCGTCCTAATCTTGATTTTAGAGGATTTTGTGGAACAGTGGCATCAGGAAGTGTTAAAGTTGCAGATGATATTACAATCTTACCATCAGGAAAAACTACAAAAATAAAACAGATTATAGACGCAGGAACAACCTCAGAGATAAATAGAGCTTTTTCACCAATGGCAATTACTATTACAACTGAAGATGAAGTGGATATTAGTCGTGGAGATATGATTGTTTGCACAAAAGATATACCACGAGTTTCAAATAGTTTAAAAGTTATGATGGTTTGGATGGATGAAGAGCCTATGGTTTTAGATAAAATTTATGATATAAAGATTGCTTCAGCTGTAGTTTTGGCTAGTTTTGAACATATTAATTATAAAATAGATGTAAATACCTATAAAAGAACACAAGTTAATCAGTTAAGATTAAACGATATTGCATCATGTAAAATGATATTAACTCGCCCAATTGCATCTGATTCATATAAAAATAATAGACAAACTGGAAGTTTTATTGTTATTGATAGAGTAACAAATAATACGGTTGGTGCAGGGATGATTGTTAGTGTGAGTCGTAGAGAAGAAGATTTATTAAAACTTTCAAATAAGCGATATACAGATGCAGAAAAAGCACTAAATAAATATATAAGAGATAATTTTCCAGAATGGGAATGTAAAACTATTTAGTAACTCCTCAAGATTAAGGAAAATTCCTAATTAGGCTATAGAAAAATAGTTTATTTGCTATATATTTTATAAATGGCAGGGGTCTGGTGTTGAGTGTTTTGTGAAGCGTAGCTGAATGAAACAGTCAATACCTGACCTCGGAGCATAGCCGAGGTCAAGTGTTGAAAATCCACCCACTGCGTGAGTTTATTTTACAACACTCGACCCCTACCGTACTATCTGATTGTATCTATTTTATTTTAAAAAAATCCAATAAAACCTTTTATAATGGCATAAGGAGGAATTGAAAACACAAGAAAAAATTGAATAAAACTCCCATGAAAACCCAAGTACATTCCATGAGCATAACTTACCAATCCGATGATATAACTGGTAAATACACACCTATACCTATACAAAATTCTTTTACTTCATTCCAATTTACAGTCTCTTTTTCATTTTTATCAATTATTATTTCATATTCAACTATCTCATTATTATTAATAAAAATTTTATAAAAACATATGGATATAAAAATTAAT
>CAYWFW010000045.1:0-13010 GCA_964457735.1 uncultured Sulfurovum sp.
TTTGATATTATCTCTTCATTAATTGGTTTAATTTTACTTTCACCTCTATTTATTATCATCTCAATTTTAATTAAATTAGATTCAAAAGGTTCTATCTTTTATACTCAAGAGAGAATTACAAAAGATTTTAAGCCATTTAAACTATTTAAATTTCGCTCAATGAAATCAGATTCCAAAGGGTTATCTATTACAAGTGCTAATGATAATAGAATTACAAAAATTGGTAAATTTATTAGAAAGAGTAAGATTGATGAACTCCCTCAACTTTTAAATGTCTTAATTGGTGAGATGAGTCTTGTTGGTCCTCGTCCTGAAGTTATAAAATATGTAGATATTAAAAAAGATGAGTATCAAAAGGTATTGAGTGTAAAAGCTGGTATTACAGATAATAGTGCTATTGAGTTTAGAGATGAAGAGGGGATATTAGAGGGGTATGATGATAAAGAGAGAGCCTATATTGATATAATTTTACCAAAAAAAATAGAACTTTATAATCAGTATATAGATAATATATCTTTTAAAAATGACATAATACTGATATTAAAAACATTAAAGGTATTATAGAATCTATTATGAAAAATAGTTTTTTTGAATCAACACACACAAAGAGAATAATCTTTTTTATACTCTTTGATATTTTTATCTCATTTATAACACTTCTGTTATCTTATGAGCTTCGTTTTAATTTTAATATAAGCGATATAGATGCTAAATGTTTCTATGATGTTTTTTATATTTTGATTACAATCAAACTGCTCTCTTTTATATTTTTTAGAATATATCAGTTTTCATGGAGATATTTTTCTATTGTTGAATTAAAGCAGTTAGTTTATGCACATATTGTAACTTATATCATTTTTATAACTTTATATATGCTTTGGGATGATTATATTGAACATTTTGCACGGTCTATTATAATTATAGATTTTTTTTTATCTTTGGTATTTATTGGAGCATTAAGAGTTGCAAAAAGAGTTGTATTAGAGGGGAGAAGTTCACCATCTACAAAAAATACTATTTTAATTGGTACATCTAAGATAGCTCAAAATATTATCACAAATAATAAAGATTATAATGTTGTAGCAGTTATTGAGGAGATGAAAATATCAATAGGTACATATTTTTCTGGTATTAAAGTAAAATCTATTGATGATTTAGATGAAATAATTAAAGAAGATAGAGTAACAGATGTAATTATTACAAAAGAATATATAACAGAAAAATTGAATATTATCTATATGAAACTAGCAAAAAATAAAATTACTAATATTAAGATTGCTACACTTAGCGATAAAGAGGATAGATTAAAAAAATTATCGGTTGAGGATTTATTGGCTAGACATCCAAATGATTTAGACAAAGAGGTGATTGAAAAATTTATTAAAGATAAAGTTATTATGATTACAGGAGCTGGAGGAAGTATTGGTAGTGAGATTGCAAGACAATGTGCCTCTTTTGGAGCAAAGAAACTTATATTAGTTGATCATAGTGAGTTTAATTTATATACAATTAGCGAAGAGTTAAAAAATTATAATATTTATTCTGTGATGCAGTCTGTTGTGAATATTAAAAAGTTTGAGAGTACATTCTCAAAATATAGACCTCAAATTGTTATTCATGCAGCAGCATACAAGCATGTTCCTCTTTGTGAAGAGAATATTAGTGAGGCGATAGAAAATAATATTATTGGAACAAAAAATTGTATAGATTTAGCTATTAAATATAAAGCAGATAAATTTACTTTAGTATCTACAGATAAAGCTGTTCGTCCAACAAATGTGATGGGAACAACTAAAAGAATTTGTGAGTTATATGCAAGTAATGTAGATTCCAAAATGACAGAAATATCAGCAGTAAGATTTGGTAATGTATTAGGTAGTAGTGGAAGTGTTATTCCAAAATTTAAAGCTCAAATTGAAGCAGGGAAAAATATCACTGTAACTCATAAAGATATTACAAGATATTTTATGTTGATTCCAGAAGCGTGTGGATTGGTTTTACAGACTGCTACTCTTGCCAAGGGTGGAGAGCTTTTTATTTTAGATATGGGTAAGCCAATTAAAATTGTTGATATGGCAAAAAAAATGATAGAACTAAGTGGTAGAGATGATATTAAAATAGAGTTTACAGGTCTAAGAGCAGGTGAGAAACTTTATGAAGAGCTTTTGATTGATGATAGTGATTTGCAAACTAAATATAGTTCTATTATGGTTGTATCTAAAAGAGTGAAAATAGATATAGATATTTTAATTAATCAAATAGAAAAATTATTAATAAGTGAGGATAAACTTACAAAACTTAAAGAGATAGTACCAGAGTTTAATCATAATGGATGATTTATTATAATTTTATGTTAGAATTACAAAAAAAATAAAAAGTATATAAATAATGAAAAATTTAATAATTGTTGAGTCACCAGCAAAAGCAAGAACTATCTCTAATTTTTTAGGTAAAGATTATAAAGTAATTGCTTCAAAAGGGCATATTCGAGATTTACCAAAAAGTACATTTGGAATTACAATTGATGAGAATACTGGAGATTTAGTTCCTAAATATTCCATTCCAAGAACAGCTAATCCCATAGTAAAAGAGATTAAAACATTAGCCAAAAAAGCAGAAACTATCTATATCGCAACCGATGAGGATAGAGAAGGTGAGGCGATTGGTTACCATATTGCAAAAGCGATAGGGAAAGAGCCAACTGAGCTTCCTAGAATTGTATTTCATGAGATTACTAAAACAGCAATTATTCATGCATTAGAAAATCCACGAGAGATAGATTTAGATAGTATTGATGCACAACAAACAAGAAGATTACTTGATAGAATTGTTGGATATAAATTATCTCCTTTGTTGGCATCAAAAATTCAAAAAGGTTTAAGTGCAGGAAGAGTTCAAAGTTCAACTCTTAAGCTTATTGTTGATAGAGAAAAAGAGATTAACGCTTTTAGTCCTATTGAATTTTGGAGCATTGATGCTCTATTTGAAAAATCAATAAACTCCTCTATCTATGAATTTGATGGAAAAAAACTTGATAAGTTATCTATCTCAAATGAAAAACAAGCAAAAGAGATAGTTGATTGTACATTAAATGAATCTTTTATAGTTGATTCTCTTAAAAGAACTAAAAAAATAAGTAAAACAAATCCACCATTTATGACCTCTACCCTTCAACAAACTGCATCTACAAAACTGGGAATGTCTCCTAAAAAAAGTATGATAGTAGCTCAAAAATTATATGAGGGTATAAAGATTGATAAAGAAACAACAGGACTAATAACATATATGAGAACAGATAGTTTAAATATATCTAAAGAGGCTGTAAAAGGAGTGAGAGAATATATTGTAAATAGTTATGGAGATAAATATCTTCCTTCAAAGCCTAAAAATTATGTTACTAAATCTAAAGGAGCTCAAGAGGCTCATGAAGCAATAAGACCAACTACTATAGAATTGACTCCTGCTATTGTATCTTCTTATCTTAGTAATGATGAACTTAAACTTTATACTTTAATTTATAATAGATTTGTAGCTTCTCAAATGGAAGATGCTCAGTTTGAAACACAAACACTTATCTTTAAGGGTGATAGATGTACTTTTAAAGCTAGTGGTAGTAAAATGCTTTTTGATGGTTTTTATAAGGTTATAGGATTTAATGAAAAAGATAGACTGCTTCCTGATTTAAAAAAGGGGATTAATGTATCTATGGATAAAGTTGATTCCAAACAAAATTTTACAGAACCACCTCCAAGATATAATGAGGCATCTTTAATTAAAAAATTGGAATCTTTGGGAATTGGAAGACCAAGTACTTATGCACCAACTGTAACAACTCTTCAAACAAGAAAATATATTGAACTTGAAAAGAAAAAGATTATACCAACAGAGGTTGCTTTTACTGTAATTAAGATGCTTGAGGATAATTTTGCTGATATTGTGGATAGTAGTTTTACATCTAATATGGAATTGAAACTTGATATTATTGCTGATGGTAAAGAGAATTGGCAAAATGTTTTAAAAGAATTCTACGAACCATTTATGCAAAAGATTATTGATGGTAAAGCAAATATAGTAAGTTTAAAAGTGGCTATCCCAACTGGTGAGGATTGTCCAAAATGTGGGAATGAACTACTTTTAAGAAAAGGTAGATATGGTGAATTTATTGCATGTAGTAATTTTCCAGAGTGTAAATATACCAGAAATACAGATGGAACAGAAAAGGCAGAGCCAGAAAAAACAGATATTAAGTGTGATAAATGTGGATCTGATATGGTGATAAAAGATTCACGAAGAGGAAAATTTTTAGCATGTAGTTCATATCCAAAGTGTAAAAATGCAAAATCATTAACTCCACCTAAAACTTTAGATGTTCCTTGCCCTAAATGTGGTTCAAAAATAGAGCAGAAGCAGGGAAGACGAGGAACTTTCTTTGGATGTCAATCATATCCAAAATGTAAATTTATAGTAAACTTTGAACCAACAGATAAAAAATGTCCAGAGTGTAATTATATGATGGGTAAAAAAGAGTTAAAAAGTGGTACAGTTTTTGAGTGTTTTGAGTGTAAAACTAAAGTAAAAGCATAAGATATTTATATGCAAATAAAAATTAAAAGATATGATAAAAATATAGAACCAAATAGTAGAGATGTAAATTATAAAATTCAAGAAGGTATTATACTTTTAAAAGCGCTTTTTGATATAAAATCTACACAAGATTCATCATTATCATTTAATGCTGGTTGTCGTTCTGGAATATGTGGTTGTTGTGCTGTTAGAGTAAATGATTCAGAGGTATTAGCATGTAGTTATATTATAAAGGATAATGATTTTATATCGCCACTTAATTATCATAAAGTTAAAAGAGATTTGGTTGTAAATAGAGAGAAATCTTTAGATACTATATCTAAAGCTTCATCGTGGCTAAAAGAGTTTAAAGTAGTAACGGAGGAGGAGCTATCAATTAGAGTTCTTCCAAAATTTGGAACTGATACTTTAGCTCCAGATTCTTGTGAGGCTGAAGCCGTTACTTCCGATAATTTTTGCAAGATGTCTATTGCACAAGAGAAGATAACTCAAGTTCAAACAGATTGTATACTTTGTGGTTCTTGCTATTCTGCTTGTCCTGTTTATGCTGTTAATTCAGATTTTCTTGGACCATTTGCCCTAACTCGTGCATTTAGATATATTAATGACCCAAGAGAAGATAATAAAAAATCTACAATTGATAATATTCAAACTAATGGTGTTTGGGATTGTACTTTGTGTGGAGAGTGTACGGCTGTTTGTCCACAAGGGATTGATTCAAAGATGGATATCACATACCTAAGAGGAACTAGTGTTGAGTTTGGATATAGTGATCCAAATTTTGCCTCAATGAATTTTGGATTTGATCCAAACGCTGGATTTTGATTAAACCAAAGGAGTTATCATTACTTTAATAGAGTATTTTTATAATCAATATTATGATAACGAATATTTTGTTGATAGAAAAGTATATATTCCAAACAAAGAGATTATAAATCTTTTTGGTGTTAGAGGAGCTGGTAAAACGGCTCTTGTGATTGACCATCTCAAGCGTATTGATAAAAAATATCTATATATAGATTTTAATGATCCTAATCTTTTTTTTGATAAAATAGATGAAAATGAACTTAAATTTTTTATTAAACAAAATGGTATAGAGATTGTTGTTTTTGACCATTATGAGAATCAATGTAAAAATATAACTTATTTAGCTAATATGCTAGTTATTGTATCAAGAGTAAAGCTAAAAAAGATTGATAGTTTGGATATATCTTTTATTGAATTATTTCCTCTTGATTATGAGGAGTTTATAGCTTTTTCTAAATCCACTAATACAAGCCTTCTTAATAACTTTCTAAAATCAGGAACTTTGCCAGAGATGGCAATATCTAATATGCAATCAAATGATAAGATGAAGAGATTTTTTTATAGTAATTTTTCAGAAAAAGAACAAAAACTTTTAATAATTCTAGCAAAATATACAGCTCAAAGGGTCACAATTAATCAAATTTATCTATATTCAAAAGAGAAGTTTAAAATATCCAAAGACTGGTTATATAAAAAAATGAGAGAGTTTCAAGATGAGAAGATAGTAGTCTTTATAGAAGATAGACATCATAAAAGTTCAAAAAAGATGATTATGTTTGATTTTGCCTTTGCTAAATATTTAACCCTTTCTCAAGGATTTATTATGCAGTTTGATACACTCATTATTCTTGCCATGCTAAAACATAAATATCAATTTGAAACATTTGGAAATAGTGGATATATCACAAAAAATAATGAATTGATTCTGTTAGCTCCATTTGATACAGAAGAGAATATTTGGAAAAAGACATATCTAAAACAACCATTATATACAGAATATAATATCAAAATTGTAACAATTATTACTGTTGCAAATAGATATAATTACGAAATTAAAGGTATTAAGTTTGAGGGATTACCATTTGAAGAGTGGACAATCTTGAATGATTAAAATTAAATTTTATTAATCCATCAGAAAAGCTTCTGATGGAAAGAGGAGAAAAGAGAAACTTTAGTTTCTTTTTTCAATAATCTCTTTTGCTACATTTTGAGGTACTTCTTCGTAATGGTCAAATTCCATAGCATAAGTTGCACGACCTTGAGTCATACTTCTAAGGTCTGTTGAGTAACCAAACATCTCTGATAAAGGAACAAATGCATCAACGATTTTACTACCAGCTCTATCGCCCATACCATTTACTTGTCCTCTTCTTTTACTCACATCACCAATAACATCACCCATATAATCTTCTGGAGTTTCAACTTCAACTTTCATCATAGGCTCTAAAATTACTGGGTTTGCTTTTCTACAACCCTCTCTGAATCCCATTGAAGCAGCAAGTTTAAATGCCATTTCAGATGAATCCACATCATGGTAAGAACCATCATAAACAGTAACTTTAACATCTTCTACAGGATAACCTGCTTGAATACCTCTAGCCATTGCTTCTTGAACACCTTTATCAACTGGTTTGATAAACTCTTTTGGAATTGCTCCACCTTTAACAGCATCAACAAATTCATAACCAAATCCAGGTTCTTGTGGTTCAATTCTAAGGTAAACATGACCAAATTGACCTCTACCACCTGATTGTTTAGCATATTTATACTCTTGATCAACTGCATTTCTAATTGTTTCTCTATATGCAACTTGAGGAGCACCAATATCAGCTTCCACTTTAAATTCTCTTTTCATTCTATCAACAAGAATCTCAAGGTGAAGTTCACCCATTCCAGAGATAATAGTTTGACCAGATTCTTCATCAGTATTTACTCTAAATGATGGATCTTCAGCTGCTAATTTACTTAAAGCGATACCCATTTTTTCTTGGTCTGCTTTTGTTTTTGGTTCAACAGCAACAGATATAACTGGATCTGGGAAATCCATTCTTTCAAGAACTACTTTATCAGTAGGGTCACAAAGAGTATCACCAGTAGTAGTTGATTTTAGTCCTACAACAGCACCAATTTCACCAGCATAAATCTCTTTTACTTCTTCACGCTTAATTGCGTGCATTTTCATAATTCTACCAATTCTCTCTTTTTTCTCTTTAGTAGTATTGAAAACATAAGAACCAGATTCAAGAGAACCTCTATAAACACGAATAAATGTAAGTTGCCCCACAAATGGGTCAGTCATAATCTTAAATGCAAGTGAAGCAAATCCACCCTCATCACTTGATTCAACAACAACCTCTTTAGTCTCATCTTCCATCTCTGTACCTTTGATAGCAGGAGCTTCAACAGGTGATGGAAGGTATTGAACAACAGCGTCAAGAAGAGTTTGAACACCTTTATTTTTAAAAGCAGTCCCTGGTAACATTGGTACAACATGCATACCAATACAAGCAGATTTGATAGCAGATTTTAGCTCTTCTTCGCTAATCTCTTCACCCTCTAGGAATTTTTCCATAATCTCTTCGTTACCATCAATTTCAGAAAGAGTATCTATCATTTTTTCTCTATACTCTTCTGCTTGGTCTTGTAAATCTTCAGGAATATCAACTATTTCAAATTTTTGCCCCATTAAAGTTTGGTCATCATCCCAAATAGTAGCTTTCATAGTTACAAGGTCAATAATACCAGCAAACTCATCTTCAGCACCTATTGGTAGTTGAATTACAAGTGGGTTACCTTTTAATCTATCTTTGATTTGTCTTGCAACTTCAAGGAAATCAGCACCAGTTCTATCCATTTTGTTTACAAATACTAGAGATGGTACACCATATCTATTTCTTTGTCTCCAAACTGTTTCTGATTGAGGTTGAACTCCACCAACAGCACAAAATACTGATACAGCACCATCAAGAACTCTCATAGAACGCTCAACTTCAATTGTAAAATCAACATGCCCTGGAGTATCTATAATATTAATCTGCTTACCTTCCCACTCACAAGTAGTAGCAGCAGAAGTAATTGTGATACCTCTTTCTTGTTCTTGTTCCATCCAGTCCATAGTTGCAGCACCATCGTGAACTTCACCAATTTTATGCTCTACACCCGTATAGAAAAGAATTCTTTCTGTTGTTGTTGTTTTACCAGCATCAATATGAGCAGCGATACCAATATTTCTTACATCGTTTAATTTATGTGTTCTTGCCATAATTATTTACCTTACCATCTATAGTGAGCAAATGCTTTATTCGCTTCAGCCATTCTATAAGTATCTTCTTTTTTCTTAAAAGCAGAACCCTTCTCTGTTGCAGCGTCCATAAACTCGTTACTTAAACGCTCAATCATAGTTCTTTCACTTCTTTTTCTAGTAGATTCAATTAACCATCTAATTGCAAGTGATTGTTGTCTAGCTGGTCTTACTTCAATTGGCACTTGGTAAGTAGCCCCACCAACTCTTCTACTTTTTACTTCCATCAAAGGTTTAACGTTTTCAATTGCCTTTTCAAAAACTTCAATACCTTTGTCTCCAGATTTTGATTCAATTCTATCTAATGCAGAGTATATAATTCTCTCAGCAACACTTTTTTTTCCATCTAACATTACAGCATTTACAAATTTTGTTAAAATTTTTGAACCATATACTGGATCTGGTAATACTGCTCTAACGGGAGCTTTTCTTCTTCTCATATTTTTCCTTCTTCAATCTGTTAATATTGATTTACTCAAGTCTTATCCCCTAAGGATTCTTGATAACACCTGATTTTTAATTTTTAAAATTACCTAAAGGTAATAAAATATCTACTACTTAGGTTTTTTTGTACCGTATTTACTTCTTGCAACAGTTCTATTTGCAACACCAGAAGCATCTAATGCACCACGAACAATATGATATTTAACACCAGGTAAATCTTTAATTCTACCTCCACGAACAAGCACTATTGAGTGTTCTTGAAGGTTATGACCTTCACCACCGATATATGAAATAACTTCAAAACCAGATGTTAATCTAACTTTTGCAACTTTTCTTAAAGCTGAGTTAGGTTTTTTAGGAGTTGTTGTATATACTCTTGTACATACACCTCTTCTTTGTGGACAGCTTACTAATGCTGGTGATTTTGATTTTTTAATCACTTTTTTACGCTCTTTACGAATCAATTGGTTAATTGTTGGCAATACTCTTTCCTTTTACATTATTTTGAATAAAATCTGCGATAACTTTTCATTTTACACGAAAAATTAACACAATATTATATCTAAAATAAACTTAATATTGAGTATAATCCTTTTACTAAAGAATAATAGGAGATTTATATGCTTGATTCTAATACTATTGTGAATAATCTTCTAAAAAAGCCCCATTATAAAAAAATATCTAAGAGTTATTGTTATAATAAATTTATAAATAGTTTATCACCTAAATATCAAAAAGCTATTGCGTTTGTTTATGTTAAAGAGGAGACTTTATTTATTGCTCTTTCCCACCCAGGGTTTAAAATGGAATTAAATTATCATCTTGATTCTTTTAAATATAATGTAAATATGATACAAAAATATGATACAAAATGTAGTGATATGAAGATTGATAAAGTTATATTATTTAATTCTAATAAAAAAACAATTTTAAAAAAAATAGAGACACCCTCTACAGTTCCATATTATAGAGAGTTGTCTTACGCATTTTTTGATATTAATAGTAAAGATAGTGAAATATCAGAAAAGTTTGAAAACATTAAAAAGGTAATATCTTGCAACAGACGATAGAAAATCTACCAACAACTGCAGGGGTTTATCAATATTTTAGTAATTTGGGAACTCTTTTATACATAGGAAAGGCAAAAAATCTTAAAAATAGGGTTAGAAGTTATTTTAAGTTTACCCCTAATTTTAGAATAAATGATAGTTTGACTCATAGGATTCAAAGAATGTTGAGTGAATCTGTAAGGTTAGAATATATAGTTGTAGAGAGTGAAGAGGATGCTTTGATTTTAGAAAACTCTCTTATTAAGCAGTTAAAACCAAAATATAATATCTTATTAAGAGATGATAAAACATATCCATATATCTATATAGATGAAACTCAACCATTTGGAAGATTTGAGATTACAAGAAAAGTGATTAACAAAAAGAATATATCATATTATGGACCATTTCCAACAGGAGCAAGAGATTTACTCAATGCAATCTATGATATTTATCCATTAGTGCAAAAAAAAGGTTCTATAAAAGGGAAAAAAGCATGTCTTTATTATCAAATTAAAAAGTGTCTTGCTCCTTGTGAAGGTAAGGTTGAGATTAAAGAGTATCAAAAGTTAATCAAGAGTGCAAAAAATGATATAAAAAATAGAAAAAATCTTATCTCTAAGCTTAAAAAACGGATGTTATTTTTGGCAGAATCTGAGAGATTTGAAGAGGCTGTAGTATCAAGAGATATGATTAAATCTATATCATCTCTTACAATATCATCTAGGCTTGATTTGGCAAATAATATAAATTTGGATATTTTTGCTATATTAAAAATAGAAGATAGAGGTGTGGTTGTTAAATTATTTATGCGTGATGGTAAGATTATATCAAGAACAATCTCATATTTTAGAGAAACTCATATATTTGAGCTAAATGAAGCATATAAACAAGTACTTTTAGAGTTTTATCTTCAAGATACCCCTTATGTTCCAAAAGAGATATTAGTCGCTGATAATTTTGAAGACAAAGATGATATGGCTAATCTTATCTCTAAAAAGTTAGGAAAACAAGTATCTATTAAAAATCCAAAAATTGGTTCAAAAAAGAGGCTTATTGATATTGCAATGAAAAATGCAGAGGAGTTATTAAGGGTAAAAGATAAAGATTTCTATGTAGAGCAAGATGTGGCTAATCTTTTTAATCTTAGCCGAATTCCATATCGTGTGGAAACATTTGATAATTCACATCTACAAGGGGTTGCAATTGTAGGAGGAATGGTTGTTTGGGATAATAATGGTTGGGATAAAAAGAGTTATAGAAGATATAATTTAACAAGTAGAGATGAAACAGGACAAACAAAAGAGTTATTAAAACGAAGAGTTGAAAAGTTTGAGAATGAGGGGTCTCCTGATTTGTGGATTCTTGATGGGGGAGTTGCTAATTTAAATATTGCATATAAAATTCTTTTAGAAAAAGGTATAAATTTAGATGTTATAGCGATTGCAAAAGAGAAGATAGATACAAAAGCTCATAGAGCAAAGGGTTTGGCAAAAGATATAATCTATACAAAAGATAATATATTAAAACTAGATGCAACAGATACAAGATTACAATGGGTACAAAGACATAGAGATGAGGCTCATAGATATGCAATCAAATATCATCAAGAGAAGAAAAGATTAGAAGATAAAAATATATCTTTATTATCAAAAAAAGGTATAGCAATAGCAACTATAAAGAGACTTTTAAATTACTTTGGAACATTTGAGGCGATAGAAAAAGCATCCTATGATGAGATAAAACAAGTTACCAATATAACTGTTGCTACTAGTCTAAAAAATAGATAAAAATCTGCTAATAGGTTAATTAGTACTAAAAGTTTGCTTTTTTTACATAAAAGATATGTTATTTAAATTGGTATTTAGCTATTTTATTATAAACTCGTTTTACAATCTAATATTATGACTTAAAAAAATCAATAAACTAACTTTAATTAAAAGGGAGGTAGAAACAACTATGTTCTATATATTAAATCAAAATGAACAAATCGCCGCTGCAGATAGAGAACTACTTGAAGCACTTGAATTAAATAATCTACAAGAACTATGTGGAAGTATCTTAACTAATGAGATAATATTTAAAAAACTAAACACGCATAAAATAGATATAATAGCAAAAAATATTATCATAAAAGCATCATATGAAGAGTTTGAATTATCAACTACTTTTGGAGATGTTATATTAATAAAATTATCAAATATTTTTAGTAAATCAATTATAGAAAATTGTCAAGAGTATAAACAATATAGAACATCTATTCTTAAAAATGAGAATATAGAACCTGTAAAGCAACAAAAAATCTCATCATTTTTAGATAGTGATATACCTGAAATAATAGAGAAAGATGTGGTTATAGAAAAACCTGACATCAAAAAAGCTAATATGTTTTTGGATGATTATGAAGTGGAAGAGGAAAAAATTATTGATAACTCTTCTAAGATAATAGAGCCAATTGCATCTGTTATAAAAGAGGATAAAAAAATAGAGCCTACTTTAGATAATAGTTTTCATCTTAAGGGATTGGATTTAGATAGTCTAATTAATAAAGAACCTATAGAAGAAAATGTTAAAGAGGAGATTATTGAAGATAAGAAATCTGCAAATATTTCTTTGTTTGAGAAAGAAGAAAAAACTTCAATTACTATTGATGAACCTATAGCACAAGAGGAAGAGGAGGAATTTACTCCAATTAGCCTTGATGATGAATCTAAGGAGGAAGAGCAAGAAGATGAAATATCTGTAGATAGCCTTTTATTAGATATGGAAGAAGAGGAAGGAAAAGAGGAGGAATTTACTCCAATTAGCCTTGATGATGAATCTAA
>CAYWFW010000046.1:0-4624 GCA_964457735.1 uncultured Sulfurovum sp.
GTTTTTTATTAATATATGGATATAATTATATATCAAGCCAAAAATCAAAATCATATAAAGAGTTTTTTATGAAAAACAATAAAAGAAAAAGTATTGCATTTAATGAGGATGAGATAAATCTTGCTCTTGAAATAAATGAAAAATTAACACCAATTGTAGATATGCTTTCATATATGTTAAGTGTTAAAGAGACAAAGTTTAATATTATATTATTAACTGCTAACTACGATAAGCTAGAAGAATATTTACGAGATAATAAGAGAGATAGCGATATTTTAAAAGAGATTAATAGCAAACAAAATATATATGCAATAGTCTGTCAGGAGACAGAGGTAGATGGTGGTTATATGTTTGCAAAAAGATTAATGTTAAATTTAATTAATGATAAAAAGATAACTGATGCATATAGTTCCACAATGGAGATAAGAACAACTAAACATCAAACTAAAGAGATGTTATATAAATTATTTAGAGTATTTATATCTAGTAAACGAAAAGATACACTAGGAAGTATTGTTTTTCATTCCATATAAATTACTTTTAGATTCCGTGTCAAGCACGGAATGACGGTTATTTTTAAAATTTAAGGGCAACCACAAGGGGTTGCCCCTAGAAAAGGTTAGCCGTAGGGGTATCCCCACCCTATAATTATAATTTAGAGTATATCTCTTGAAGTTTAGAGTATAATTCATCAGGTGTAATATCTTTATGATTAGATAAAAGATTTTGCATCACCACATTATCCTCTTGATTATTCCAAATTTTAATATACTCTCCACTTTTATATCCATTATCTTGTCTAAAAATATTTAATATATTCTTTCCAATATACAACCTATAAATAGAGCTTAAATCTAAACCAACATCAAGTGCCACTGTAAATAATTTATCCACAATATCTAAAGGTGTCTTATTTGTGAATATAGATTTCAACATATTCTCTATATTTGATATACTATTTTGAATATCAATAGGTTCTTTTATATTAGACTCTTCTAAATTTTTATAGTTATCACATTTTTTAATCTCATTGGCTATAAAATTAATATCACCTGCCATATTTAACTTATATTCTTGCAAAACCAAACTCATCACAAAATGCCAAATATCAACAACCTCAATTTTTGCATTATCTATATCAACAGAGGCATTAATATTTTTCCAATGTTTCCAAGGATAACTATCAATCAGTTCTGCTGACTCCATATAAATACAACGTTTCCAATCTATAATCTTACCATTTTTTGTAACTCCATTTTCCCAATCTTTACCATTGGTAGAATCATTTAGTTTTTGTTGTAACTCTAGCATTTGATATATTAAATCCATTTTTATCCTTTTAAATTATTATTAAGTAAAGTTGTCTATTTATCTAAATTATCAATATAAATATTATATTATTGACACTTCAGACAAAGTCCATATATATTATTTTGTAAAGATGAGATAATAAACTGATCTTCAAGTGCTATTGTTTTAAATATATCTTTAAGATTATCACAAATCTCTTTATCTTCCACAATACCACACTCTTTACATATAAAATGCAAGTGACTCTTTTTTGTTAATTCATATTTTGTTTTTTTACCTATTATCGGTATCTCTATGATTAATCCAATATTACGCATTGTGAGTATATTTTTATATACCGTTGCTAAGGATAGTTTCTCGTATATCTGTGATATTTCGTTATATATATCGTCAATTGCGATATGACCTCTTTTATCTATTAGTTGAAGAATTTTAATTCTAGGCTGTGTTACTTTTAGGTTATATGATTTTAATAATGAGTTATAATTCATAAAAAATTATATCAAAAATAAAGTTAATAGTTAGTAAAATAATAGTACAATTGCAAAAAATATAATGGAGTAGATAATGTTACACGAATATAGAGAAGAGATTCAACAGCTTAAACAAGAAAATGCACATTTTGCAAAAATTTTTGATAGACATAATGAGCTTGACCAAAAAGCGAAAGATGCAGATGAGGGTAGAGCTCTTTTAAGTGATCAAGAGATTGAAATTCTTAAAAAAGAGAAACTTCTTTTAAAAGATGAAGCTTTAATGATAATAGCTGAATTTAAAAAAGTTCAAAAGTAAAAATTCTCTTTTAAGGTAATCTATTTTGATTACCTTTTTTAATAATCTATAATTTTATACCTTCTAAAACCTAATAAAAAGCAAAATAATGACAATAAATTTTAAAGATACAACCTTACCAATAGATATGATAAATTCTCTATCCTCTTTGGGTTACACAAATATGACTCCAATCCAACAAAACTCAATTAAGGCTCTTTTAGAAAATAAAGATATGATAGCTCAAGCAAAAACAGGCTCAGGAAAGACTGTAGCATTTTTAACAAGTTCTTTACTTAAAATTGATTCAAGTTCTAAAAACCCTCAATTAATTATAATCTTACCAACAAGAGAACTAGCATCTCAAGTTGCGAATGAGGCTAGAAATATTGGAAAATATATAAAAGATTTAAAAGTTTTAACCCTTTGTGGTGGTGTGCCTTTGACTCCTCAAGTTAAATCTCTTGAAAAAGGTTCAAATATTATTGTTGGAACTCCTGGTAGACTAAATGACCATATCTCACGAGAAACTATCGATTTTTCTGATATTAAAGTGATGGTTTTGGATGAAGCAGATAGACTTCTTGATATGGGATTTCATGATGAAGTTGTTAGAATATCAAATATGATGCCAAATGATAAACAAACAATTTTATTTTCGGCAACATTTCCACCAAAGATAGAATCTCTTGTAAAAGAGGTTTGTAAAAAACCTGTAAGAGTTAGTGGAGATATTTTAACAGATGACTCAATAGAGGAGTTTGCTTATGTAAGTGGAGATAAAGATAAGATGCTTATTGATATTTTATCTCACTATAAACCAGAATCTAGTATTATATTTTGTAACACAAAAGTTGAGGTAGATAGAGTTGATGAGATGCTTTATAAATTGGGATTTGATTCTCTTGCATTTCATGGAGATTTTAGCCAATATGAGAGAGATGAGATATTTATAAGATTTTCAAATCGTTCAATTCCAATATTAGTTGCAACTGATATTGCTTCAAGAGGGCTTGATATTGATGATGTTAATCTTGTTGTTAATTATGATTTGCCTGATAAACCAGAAAATTATACTCTTAGAATTGGACGAACAGGAAGATTAGATGCAAAAGGTATAGCAATTAGCATATATCAAATTGAACAAAAAGATAAATTAAATTTTATTGCACCAAAAGTGATAAAAAAGAGCTTTGAAAATAGAATTAAAAAACTTCCAATTCAAACATCTCTTGTGACTCTTGTGATTGCAGGTGGAAAGCAACAAAAGGTTAGAAAAGGTGATATTTTAGGAACTTTATGCAAGGATTTAAATATTAATTCATCTCATATTGGAAATATTAATATAACACCAAAAGTATCGTTTGTGGCAATTGATAAAGATATTTTTATTAAAGTTCTTAAAAATGTGGAGAGAATTAAAATAAAAGGTAAAAGATTTAAAGTTTGGACGCTTTAATATAAAAATGATAAGGATAGAGCAATGACAGTTACAAAATATTCAGCAAATGGAAATGATTTTATTATCTATCATTCAGATAAAAAAGAGGATAGAAGTGAAGAGGCTAAAAAACTTTGTCATCGCCAAAAAGGTGTTGGTGCAGATGGATTAGTTGTGGTTATCCCTCATAAAGATTACGATTTTGAGTGGGATTTTTATAATTCTGATGGAAGTTATGCTGCTATGTGTGGAAATGCTAGTCGTGCTGTGGCTCATTTTGCACACGAAAAAGGGATATCAAAAGATGGTAAAGCAGAATTTCTAACAGGAGCAGGGGTGATAAGAGCAACTATTAATGGATTATATGTTGTGAGCGATATGACTAAACCTAATATTATCCAAACAGATATAGTTGAAAATGGTAAAAGCTGGTGGTTAATTGATAGTGGTGTGCCTCATCTAATAAGTTTTAGAGATAACATAGATGAATTTGATATTTTAGAGATGCGAGAATTAAGATATAAATATGATGCAAATGTAAATATAGTTTCAATTAATGGGAACGATATATTTGTAAGAACTTACGAAAGAGGTGTTGAAGATGAAACTTTGGCATGTGGAACTGGAATGGTTGCATCGTTTGTAAGAGCAAATAAAGAGAAGTTAGTGGGAGATAATATTAGAGCATTTCCTAAGAGTAAAGATGAACTATACATAAATTTAGAAGATGGTATATATAAATTTGGTGGAAAAGTTACTAAAACTTTTGTGGCAGAAACTTTAATTTAGTAAATTAAAATATCTTAAGAAAAAAAAATGGTTGTCCTAAATTTATAGTGCTAAAGTTTTTTTAAAAGCACTATTTTTTTAGGACGACTGATGATTCTAATTAGCTAAAAGAAGACCATTAACCATAATTGTAGCCTGTGTCAATGATAATTCACTATCAATATTTTTATTAATAATATATTTTGGTTTATGAATAAAATAATTATCTACACATTGTGATATAGATTCATCATCTCTTTTAAAATCTATAACCTTTTGAGATAAATCTATAATAATGGTCTCTAATAGAAGCAATATTTGTTTTTGTAAAGT
>CAYWFW010000047.1:0-3924 GCA_964457735.1 uncultured Sulfurovum sp.
AATAATAAAATAAGTAGTAAAAATGCTTAACTATAGAGTTGTTATATTTATATTTTCACTTATATTTGGGGTGGTTTTTTCTATCCCTTCACTTACTCAAAGTGATACAGGTAAAAAGATAACACTAGGTCTTGACCTTCAAGGTGGACTTCATATGCTTTTAGGTGTAAAAACAGAAGAAGCAGTGACCTCTCATATAAAATCGGTAGCAGCAACAACTAAATATATTCTTGATGAACAAGAGATAATTTTTGATGAACTTAGAATTAATGATGATCTTATATCTTTTGAGATACTTGATAAAGATGATTTATTAAAGACAAAAGAGATTATTGGCAAAGAAGTTCTAGGTATAGTTCTTACAGAAAATAATTTAAAGTTTTCATTAAAACTTACACCAGAAGAGATTATAGCAACAGAGAAAAATGCTATTGCACAAGCAGTTGATACAATAAGAAATAGACTTGATATGTTTGGACTTGCTGAACCAACAGTAGCAAAACAAGGTAAAGATAAAATTCTTGTTGAAGTACCTGGAATTAAAACAGCAGAAGATGAACAAAGAATTAGAGAGCTTATTGGTCGTTCAGCTGTATTGCAGATGATGGCAGTTGATGAGGATAGAGATAGTAGAGTATTAACTATGAGTAATGGTGAAGCTAAAAAATATGGTGATGTAATTTTATCAGATATTAAAACTCCTCAAAAATATCTTTTAAAAGAGATTCCTATTCTTGATGGATCGATGCTTACAGATGCAAAAGTTGGATTTGATGAGCAAAATCAACCACTAATTAACTTTACACTTAACGGACAAGGTGCTAAGATATTTGGTGATTTTTCTGGAAAAAGTGTGGGAAGAAGAATGGCAGTTGTGCTGGATAATAAAGTATATTCAGCTCCTGTAATTAGAGAAAGAATCGGTGGAGGAAGAGGACAAATATCAGGAAATTTTGGGATGCAAGAAGCTCATGATATTGCAATTGCTCTTAGGTCTGGAGCTTTATTAGCACCTGTTTATACTCTTGAAAAACGTTCAGTTGGACCTAGTCTTGGGGCAGATAGTATAAAAGCTAGTTCACTTGCTTTGATACTTGGATTTTTGGCTGTTGTAATCTTTATGATAATATATTATGGTATGGCTGGAGTTATTGCAGATATTGCTCTTATTGCTAACCTATTTTTGATATTAGCTGTTATGTCTTTATTTGGTGCAACATTAACACTACCAGGGATGGCAGGTATTGTTTTAACCGTTGGTATGGCCGTTGATGCAAATGTTATTATTAATGAAAGAATTAGAGAACTAATACATAGAGGAACTTCCATCTCTAAAGCTATTGAGAGTGGATATAAAAATGCTTTTACTGCTATTTGGGATGCAAATATCACAACTTTAATAGCAGCAGTTGTTCTTTATGCGTATGGAACAGGACCAATCAAAGGTTTTGCCCTTACTATTAGTATAGGTATTTTAGCATCTATGCTTACTGCAATTTTAGGAACTCATGGTATCTATCAATCAATTTTACATAAAATAGATAAGAAAAAACTAAACTACTGGTTTGGAATAAAGGCTTAAGGGAAAATATGGAAATTTTTAAATACAAAAAACCTTTAGGGTTTATGGTAAATAGTAAGAAGTTTGGTATTATGTCTATTATTTTAGTTATTTTATCTCTTGGATTATTACTAACAAAAGGGTTTAATTATGGTATTGACTTTGCTGGTGGTACATTAATTCAAGTTCAATACAAGCATGAAGCTCCAATTGATAAAGTAAGAGATACCTTAAATCAAAATAAAGACTTTAAAGGTGCAGTTGTAACATTTTTTGGAAGCCAAGAAGAGATTGTAATTAAAATTAAAACTGTATCAAGTGCCGTTGGCGATGATATTGGTGATAAGGTAAAAACGCTTTTAAGTTCTAGTGGAGATTTTGAAATACGAAGAGTAGATATGGTTGGTCCAAAGGTTGGAGGAGAGCTTAAAGAAAAGGGCTTAATGGCAATGTTACTAGCTATTATTGGTATTTTAATGTATATCTCTGTTAGATTTGAATGGAGATTTGCTGTTGCATCTGTGGTAGCATTAATGCATGATATATCAATTGCAATTGGAGCTATAATCTTATTCCAAATAGAGGTAAATCTTGATATTTTAGCAGCAATGCTTACAATTTTGGGATATTCGCTAAATGATACAATTATTGTATTTGACCGTATTCGTGAAGGTATTGCCACAATTAAATCTCCTAAACTAGAAGATGTTATCGATGAATCTGTTAGCAAGACTCTTTCACGAACAACTTTAACATCTCTTACAACATTCTTTGTTGTTTTAACTTTATATCTATTTGGTGGAGAGATTATTAGTGGATTTAGTTTTACCCTTCTTGTTGGTGTAATTGTTGGTACATATTCATCTATTTTTGTAGCATCTCCAATTTTAATGTGGCTTAAGTTTTCTATAAGTGATTATAGAGCAAAAGAAGCAGCTATTTTAAAAAGAGAAAAAGAGAAAGAGAAAATGAGAGCTCAATTTGAACAAGGCACAATATAGATGAATTGGGGACGAGTTTTTTATATATTTTTTACATTAATGAGTTTAACAACTAGTGCTGCATTTTTATATCACCCCTCTTTGGTTACTCTATTTATTGCAGGTAGCATTAATGTAATATCAAGCATATTAAAACTTGGAGTTAGAAATGTTCTAGCTGCTGAACTTATCGCTGGTTCTCTTGTGGCAGACTTACATCTTACTCCCGCATTTTTTACGATGAAATTTTTTGATAATGAGGCTTTGGCTGTTGGATTAGTTATAGGTGCTGTTATTGCAAATATTTATACAATAATTATATCTATGATAGAAAGTTCAAAAGAAAAAGTTGATTTTTAGGATAATTAATTGAAATATATTTATCTTATAATACTTTTTTTATCTACCCTTGATGCTAAAATACCCGATGGTATTGAGGAGATATTAAGTAAATATTCAATTGATGCAAGTTCAATATCAATTGATATTGAGGATATTGATACTGGTGTTAAAGTGGCAACTTTAAATCAAGATGTAGCTAGAATACCAGCCTCAATCGCTAAAGTTTTTACAACATACTCATCTATTTTACATCTTGGTTTTAACTACAGATATTCAACACTGTTTTATTATACAGGAACTATTGCAAATGGCATTTTAAATGGCGATTTAATAATAAAACCTTATGGTGACCCTAATTTAAATTCTAATCATTTAATAGCAATTGTGTCAAAGATAAAATCAAAAGGGATAAATCAGATAAAAGGTGATATTATCATTGATAGAAGCTTTTTTGATATACCAAATTTAAATTCATCAGGTTTTGATAAACATAAATATAGTCCATATAATGCAATGCCTGATAGTATGATGTTTAATGAAAGAGTGAGTACTATCTTTGTTAAAGCAGGTTCACACGGTGTTAAAATTAAAAAGAAAGATAATGATGGTAGCTATAAGGTACTCAACAAAGTAAGAGCAGTAAATGGTTCTTGTAGAGGGTCTAGGTCATGGGTAAATATCAAAGTAAACGAAGATTATGATAGACCACTAGTGGTTTTATCTGGAACACTATCAAAAAGATGTGATACAAAAGAGGTATGTAAAGTTTTAACCAAACCATATAGAGCGTTCTATTATGCACTTAAAAAACAGATGAGTGAACAGGGAATTTTAAATAGAGCTAGATTAAAATTGGCTAAAACTCCACGATATTCTAAAAATTTATTTATATATAAGTCCAAACCCTTGCAAGATATAGTATCAACTATTAATAAAGATAGTAATAATGTGATGGCTAGACAGCTTATGCTAACTTTGGGTGGTTATATTTTCAATAGACCTTGCACAATATATAAAGGACGAAAGGCGATAAAAAAGATA
>CAYWFW010000048.1:0-5508 GCA_964457735.1 uncultured Sulfurovum sp.
TTTTTATTACTTTATAGTATAATTATTTTATATTGATGTTAGGATATTTGTATAATTATGAAAAGACGAGATTTTATTAAAAAGAGTGCTATTGTTACTGGTGTCGCAAGTTTGTCTGCTTTTTCTTTAGGATGTAGAAGAGCAGAAAATAAAAAAAATATTAATGTAAATAGAGGTAAAGTTGTTAAATTAAAACTTGCAACATCTTGGCCTGCTCATTTTCCTATTATGGGAACAGGTGTTGATGATTTTGCCAAAAGATGCCTTGAACTTAGTGGTGGAACTCTTGATATTACAGTTTATCCAAAAAATATTTTAGTTCCTGCATTAGAGGTTTTTGATACCACAAGTAACGCTCAAATTGATGCTTTTCACTCAGGTGTATATTATTGGAAAGGTAAAAATTCAGCTTTTTCTATTTTTGGTGGAATGCCTTTGGGTCTTACTAGCGAAGAGATGATTACATGGATGAAATTTGGTGGTGGGTTAGAACTTTGGCGAGAGATGTATGCAAAATTTAATCTATATCCTTTGATTGGAGGAACAACTGGACCTCAAATGGGTGGATGGTTTAAAAAAGAGATAAATTCACTAGAAGATTTAAAAGGATTAAAGATGAGAATCCCTGGTCTTGGTGGAGAGGTTATGAAACGCCTTGGGGTTAATCCAATTTTGCTTCCAGCAGGAGAGATTTATACATCGCTTGAACGGGGAACAATTGATGCGACAGAATGGGTTGGACCAGCACTTGATAGTATGATGGGATTTGCAAAAGTTGCACCATATTATTACACAGGATGGCATGAACCTGGTTCTATATTAGAGATAACAATAAACCTTACAAAATGGAATACTCTAAGCAAAGAACATCAAGCAATTATCCAATGTGCAACAGATGAGATGACATCTAATATGCTTCAAGAGTTTAGATATAAAAATGCATTAGCACTTCAAGAATTACCATCATCAGTGCAAATTAAAACATTTCCCGACGATATGATGAAAAAAGCAAAAGAGGTTTTAGAAGATGTATTAAAAGAGGAGTCAGAAAAAAATTCTGATTTTAAAAGAGCATTAAATAGTTATAATAAGTTTTATGCACTTAATAAGAAATATGATGATATTAGTACAAAAAACTTTTTAGAGATAAGGTCTTAGAATGAATAATATATTAAAATTTACAATTATATCAGTATCTGCGATAGCTGTTATAAATAGTTGTGGTAGCAGAAGTATTGATGATGAATATAATCATAGTGAAAATATAAATACAAATAGTAGCATTATAATTAGTTCAGATGATGTTGTAGAAAATGATAATACTGTTTTAGAATCAAGTGATTTTGATTTTGTTGATAAAAAATTTTTATATGCTCTATTTTTAAGTGAATATCTTTGGTATGATGAGGTAGAAAAAAATATTGATACCTCTTTATTTACCTCTCCTCAAGAGATGATAGATTCTTTAAAGTATAAAATGTATGATAGATGGAGTTATGCTCAAACAAGACAGCAATATGAAAACTTTACAAATCAAGTATCAACAGGAAGTTTTGGATTTTATTATAATAAAGATTTTCAAGTTATAGAGACAATTATTGGTTCTCCATCTCAAAAGGCAGGTCTTCTTAGAGGTGATATTTTAATTCATATAAATGAACAAAATGTAACAAGAGAGCTTATATATGAACCAAAACAGTATATTAATGAACCTGTAGAGTTTTCTGTTATACGAAAGAATAAAGTAATTAAGCTGGAGATGGCTCCTACTATATATCAATACAAAGTCTCTAGTTATCAGATACTTCAAGATGAAAGTGGTAAAAAAATAGGACACTTTATATACGACCAATTTACATCTAGTAGTATAGAAGAGATTGATGAGGCATTTAATGAATTTAAAAAGAATAATATTGATGAGTTAATTATTGATTTAAGATATAATGGTGGTGGAGCATTAAATACTGCAAGTATTTTATTAGATAAAATAGCAGGATATAATAATGATACCAAGCTTCAATTTTATTTAAATTATAATGATAAAATGCAAAGTAGCAATGAATCATACTATTTTGATAAAGATGATAATAGTCTTAGCTCATTAAAAAGAGTATTCTTTTTGACAACAGATCAAACTGCTTCAGCTAGTGAAGTTGTGATTAACTCTTTAAGATCATATATGGATGTAAAACTTATTGGATCAACAACTCATGGTAAACCAACAGGGATGTCAGGTAAAGATTTTGGAGAGTATATATATTGGCTTATTAATTTTACAATTTTAAATGCAGATCATAATGGTGAGTTTTATGGTGGTATGTTGGTTAATTGTGAAAGTAGAGATAATATTAATTATCTTAGAGATGATGTAAATGGAAATATGTTAAAAGAGGCTCTTTATTATATCAAAACAAATACTTGCCTTAGTGGAAATTAGTCGGATTGCTAAAAGCTAGAGTAGAGGAGATACTAGAAGATAAATCAAAACTTCTAATGGTTAAATATTTTGATATTTGGGAACTTTTAGAAGATAAATATGGCAAAGACCTTATTATTTTGATAGAGATTGGTTCTTTTTTTGAGATTTATGAGGTTGATAATGATGAGTTTAAAATAGGTAAAGCCAAAGAGATTGCAGAGCTTTTAAATATTCAACTTACTCGTAAAAATAAAACAATAATTGAAAATTCTAAAACAAATCCTTTGATGGCAGGAGTTCCCACAGTATCTTTTGACAAACATCTTCAAAGGATTATATCAGAACAAAAATACACAGTTGCTATCATAAAACAAAGGGGAACACCTCCAAAAGTAACTCGTTATCTTGATATTATTGTAAGTCCAGGGACAAATTTTGACTTTATAACAACTCAAGATGAAAATAATATAACCTCTCTTGTGATTGATAGATATAGTGATACAAATTATCATATAGGATATAGTGCAATTGATATTAGCACAGGAAAATGTTATTTTAATGATGTGTATGGTTCAAAAGAGGATTCAAGTTTTGCCTTAGATGAAGTGTTTAACTATATGAATATGCACAAAACCACAGAGATTATAGTTACATTTTTAAATAAAAATATAAATCAAAAAGAGGTTCTTGATTATCTTGAAATTGGTTCAAAAACATCTCATATAAACACATTTAAACCAAAAATTGCATATCAAAATGAACTTTTTAAAAGTGTTTTTACAATTTATGGAATGCTCTCGCCAATAGAATATCTTGATATGGAAAAATCACCTTTGGCAAGTGAATCTTTAGCAATTTTAATTGATTTTGTGATAGCTCATGATTCAAAAATCATCCAAAAATTATCATATCCAGTAAGATTAGATTTGAGTCATTATCTCTATCTTGGAAATAATGCAATAGAGCAGTTAAATATCATTGATACTCCTCATAATCCATCTCTATTTAGATTGATAAATAACACCTCTACAGCCATGGGGAAAAGACTTTTAAAAGAGAGATTAACTCACCCAATCAAAGATACAAAAGAGCTAAATAGACGATATGAACTTTCTGATAATTTATATGATAATTATATCCCAATAGAGGCACAACTAAATAATATTTATGATATAGAAAGACTTTCAAGACGGATAAAACTTGCCAGAATTCATCCATTTGAGATAAATTACCTTTACGAATCTTTGCTTAGTATTTCTGATATAATTAAGTATATAGCACCTTTTAATTTTATTGATATACCTTATAATAAAGATGATTTAACTCTGTTTATAGAATCAATTAATAGTTCATTTGATTTAAAACTTAGTGCCAAATTTATGTTAAAAGATATAAATGAGAATATAATTAATAGTGGTATCAACCCTCAAATAGATGAGCTTCTTGCTCAAAATAAAATTTTAATGGATAAACTTGAAATAGTTAGATTACATCTTTTATCATTTTTAAGCCAATCTGATAATAATTTTGTTAATATAAATCGTCTTGAAAAAGATGGATTTTTTATCTCTATTACCAAAAATCGCTATTCCTCTATAAAAGATAAACTCCTAAAATCGCATATTATTTTGGATGATGAGTTATATCTGTTAAAAGATTTTAATATTAAGATACAAACAAATAGTGTAAAACTGACAAACTCATTTATTGATGATATATCAGATAAATATGTACATAATCTAAAAAAAATAATAGCACTTAATCGTCTTGTTTTTAATAATAAAATTTTAGAATTTGAAGATAAATTTTCTGCTTTATTAGATGAACTGGTATCTTTTATTGCTGAAATTGATTTTTCTGTATCTAATATTAAAACAAGTAAAAAATATAACTACTCTAAACCAATTATTATAGAACTAGAAGATAAAAACGAAAATTTTATAGAGATTTCTAAAGTTCGTCATCCAATAATAGAGGCAAATGAAGAGAGAGGTCTTTATGTTACCAATGATATAATATTAGGTGATTTGTCCCAAAAATCTAAGTTAGATAAAAACAGTGTGATTATAGAAAATTCAAATAAACTAACCAATAAGACATATGGAATTTTGCTTTATGGGATTAATAGTTCTGGCAAAAGTTCACTAATGAAGGCTATTGGAGTGAGTGTAATATTAGCTCAATCTGGACTTTTTGTCCCTGCTTCATCTATGAGATTTTCCCCTTTTGATTCTGTGTTTACAAGAATTAGTGGGGCAGATAATATAGCAAAAGGACTCTCTTCATTTGCAGTAGAGATGCTTGATTTAAAAAATATTTTTAACCGAGCAACCAGTAAATCTTTGATTTTAGGAGATGAGATAAGCCACTCAACAGAAACAATGAGTGGAGTTAGTATTGTGGCATCGGCAATTTTAAAACTATCAAAATTAAAATCTATATTTATCTTTGCAACACACCTTCATCAACTAAACGAAATAACAGAAGTTGTAAAATTACAGAATATTTTATCTCTACATCTAAGTGTAATTTATAACGAATCGGAAGATAAACTGATTTTTGATAGAAAATTAAAATATGGCTCAGGAAGCTCTCAATATGGGCTTGAGTTTGCAAAATCTCTCCATATGGATAGTGAATTCTTAAAAATTGCAAATGATATACGAAAACGAGTTTCAGATGACTATAACTCCATAGAAAGATTAAATCGTAAAAAGAAAAGTGGATATAATAAAAATTTATATATGAGTTCCTGTGCATTATGCTCTAATAGAGTTGATGATATTCATCATATAAAAGAACAAAAAGAGGCAGATAAAGATGGCTTTATCGGTCATATCCCACAAAATCATAAATATAACCTAATTCCATTATGTAAAAAACATCATAAAATGGTACATAACGGAGAGATTAGCATCTCTGGATTTATTGCCACAAGCAATGGATTAGAACTTCATCATAGGTATTTGGATGATAAGTTATAATTTTGATACCAAAATAGAACTAGAAATGAGATTCAAAAAGAAGCTTTGGATTATTTTATGTAGTTTCAATTAGAATGGCTAGTTTATATTTAACAACAAGTTAAT
>CAYWFW010000049.1:0-3811 GCA_964457735.1 uncultured Sulfurovum sp.
AAGAATTAAAAATAGAGTGGTTTAAAGATAAAAATCTTTGTGGAATTAGTGCAGGTGCTTCAACTCCTGACTGGATAGTTCAAAATGTAATCAAGAATATAAAGATATTTAAAGAATCTTGATTAGGTTTAATATAAAAAAGTGTATAATCTTGCACTTAATAGGCAAAATGAAGGACTGGTTTAATGAAATTTGAAGATATTCAAGAAGAAGATATAGATTTTGGAGCGATGCTTGAGGAATCGTTTAAAAAACAAGAATCAAGAAATGATCTAGTAAATGGTATAGTTGTAAAGATTTTAGAAGATGAAAATCAAGCTATAATTGATATTGGTAGAAAAAATGAAGCGTTTTTATCACTAGATCAATTAAGAGATGAAGATGGCGTTATATTGTTTAATGTTAATGATGAGATACCTGTAATAGTAACTGGTAATAGAGGTGAAAGAGCAGCTATTTCTTATGAGTTAGCAAAGAAAAAAGCAGCTTTAAGTGAATTTATCAATGAATATGATGATGAGCAAGAGTATATTATTGATGGTATTATCTCTAAGAAAAATAAAGGTGGTTATGTAGTTGATTGTGAAGGTTTAGAATTCTTTATGCCAAAAACATTATCTTACTTAAGCCCAAAAAACGATGCTATGGGTAAAAAAGTAAAAGCTATTATTATTAAAGTTGATAAAGATAAAAACTCTGTTGTTATTTCAAGAAAAGAGTTAATAGAAAGAGATAAAGCTAAAACTCAAGAGATTGTAAATAAATTATTAGAGAATAAAGATCCAGTATTAGGAACAATCAAAAAGATTACAAGTTATGGTATGTTTGTAGATGTTGGTGGAATGGATGGACTTGTTCATTATTCACAAATTTCTCATAAAGGTCCTGTAAATCCTTCAAAATATTTTGATGAAGGTGATGAAGTGGGTGTAATAGCTCTTGATTATGATAAAAAGAAAAGACATTTATCTTTATCAATCAAAGATGCTAACCCTGATCCATGGAAAAGTATTGATGAGATTTTAGGAGTTGGTGATACTGTAACAGCAACTGTAAGTAACATTGAACCTTATGGTGTATTTGTTGATTTAGGTGAAGATCTTGAAGCATTTTTACATGTATCTGAAATCTCTTGGGATAAAAATGTTAAACATCCAAAAGATTATATAGAAGTTAATAGCGAGATAAATGTTGAAGTTATTGAGATTGATAAAGAGGGTAGAAGATTAAGAGTTAGTCTTAAAACACTTCTTCCAAAACCAATGGATGCTTTTACAAAAGAGTATAAAATTGGAGATATTGTAACTGGGTCAATCTCATCTACTACAGATTTTGGTGCATTTATTAAAATAGGTATTGTTGAAGGACTACTACATAATCAAGAATTATCTTGGGATAAATCTGTAACAGCAAAAAATTCTCTTAAAGTTGGCGAAGATATAGAGATAAAAATTATCAATATTGACAAAGATGCTGAGAGAATCTCATTAAGTAAAAAGGCGTTAGAGGTATCTCCAATAGAAGAGTTCTCTAAAACTAATAAGGTTAATGATGTTGTTACTGGAATAGTTAAAGATAAAAAAGATTTTGGTGTATTTATTGAGTTAGGTAACAGATTAGATGCTCTTATTAGAACAGAAGATCTTTATCCACTAAAAATAGACGAAATTGAAAAAGGTCAAGAGATTACAGCTGTAATTTCATTTATAGATGCTAGAAACAATAGAATTAGAGTATCAGTAAGAAGACTTGAAAAACAAGAAGAGAGAGAAGCTATGAAGCAACTTAATCTTAATCAAGATAATAGTATGACTCTTGGTGATGCTTTAAAAGACAAATTTAAATAAGATATATAATAAAATATATTTTTTCTTAGACGGGTATTATCCCGTCTTCTAAGACTTCTTGTAAAACTAAAAAATAGATAAATTATTTTTGGTGGATCTGAAGCATCATCTCCCCAAAGTTTTATAAGATTTTTCAAATTATTAAAAAAGGTTAAACAGATGTCTAAAATGACAATTGTTGTATGTGATCATATTCATGAAAAAGGATTAACACTTTTAAGTGAAGATAATGATATAATTATGATTAATGCTGCAGATGAACCAAAAGATATATTAATTTCTAAGGTGATACCAAATGCAGATGTGATAATTACAAGAAGTTCTACTGATGTAGATGAAAACTTATTACAATATACAACCAAATTAAAAGCTATTGTAAGAGCTGGTGTTGGTGTGGATAATGTTGATATTGATGGTTGTAGTAAAAGAGGTATAGTTGTGATGAATGTTCCAACTGCTAATACTATTGCTGCGGTTGAACTTACGATGACACATATGTTGTCTTGTGTTAGAAAATTCCCTTATGCTCATAATAATCTAAAAATTGATCGTGTATGGAGAAGACAAGATTGGTATGGTACAGAACTTAAAGATAAAAAATTAGGTATTATAGGTTTTGGTAATATTGGTTCTCGTGTGGGGATTAGAGCAAAAGCTTTTGATATGGATGTGATTGCATTTGATCCTTATATACATTCAAGTAAAGCAACCGATTTAGATATTAAATATACAAAAGATTTTACTGATATTTTAGATTGTGATATTATTACAATTCATACTCCTAAAACTGCTGAAACTATTGATATGATAACTGACTCTGAAATTGCTCAGATGAAAGATGGTGTAGTTTTGATTAACTGTGCTAGAGGTGGATTATACAATGAACAATCATTAATTAAAGCACTAGAGAGTAAAAAAATCAGAATGCTAGGAATTGATGTTTTTGACAAAGAACCAGCAACTGATCATCCATTTTTAGATTTTGATAATGTAACAGTAACTCCTCATCTTGGTGCAAACACAAAAGAATCTCAACAAAATATTGCAATTAGTGCGGCGAAACAAGCTCTTGAGTCTGCAAAAGGTATTGCATATCCAAATGCATTAAATTTACCAATTAAAGAGAATGAACTACCTGATTTTGTAAGACCTTTTTTAGAACTTATTCAAAAGATGGGTCATATGAGTGCAGAGATTACAAAATCTCCAATCAAATCTATTAGAGTAACAGCTAAGGGTGAAATTGCAAAATTTGTAGATTCTCTTGGTACTTTTGCAACAGTCGGAGTATTAACAGAGTCTTTAGCAGATAATGTAAACTATGTAAATGCTGAATTTGTGGCATCAGATAGAGATATTGAGATTATCAAAGAGGAGAAGCCAAATCATAGTGGCTTTAATAATAAAGTATCTATTAAACTTACAACAGATGATTCAATCTTAGTAATTGCAGGTACTATTTTTGGTGAAAATATTCAAAGAATTATCAAGATAGATGATTACGCACTTGATGTTGAACCTTCTGGAAAAATGATATTTTTTAGAAACAGTGACGAACCAGGTGTTATTGGTGATGTTGGTCATTTAATATCTAAACATAATCTAAATATAGCTGATTTTAGATTGGGAAGAGATAATAATGGTCAAGCATTGGCTGTAGTGAAAGTTGATGGTGATATAACACAAGATTTAAAAGATGAACTTGCAAACCTAAAAGCTTGTATAAGTGTCTCTTTTTCTACACTTTAATATTTAATACTACTCCTTTTTTGGAGTAGATACTTTTTTATAAAACTTATTTAAGATTTACTCTTAAAAGAACTTATTCCACCCCAAAAGTCAAGACAATTTTAAAAATAATCTAATTCCACCTCAAATTTTTTACCTTACCCTACTTTTTTACTCAAATCATCACAATCCTGATTATTAATAGCCAAACTATTTTTATAAGTATCCATAGGTTT
>CAYWFW010000050.1:0-3709 GCA_964457735.1 uncultured Sulfurovum sp.
TTTATAAATATATTAATAATTAATATGAAAATGAGTATAATTAAACAAATAAAAAATATATCAAAGGTTAAAATTATGAAAAGCTTCCATAACCAACTAGAGAAATATTCTCGTCAATGTGATGAATTAGTGTTAAATAAACATCTTAAATCATTATTAAATAAAGCTAGTAAATCTATTGAAAGTATAGAGGTAGAAGATCTTTATATCCTTGATAATAAACTTATACTTATAGATGTAAGAGAACCAGAAGAGTTTAGTTCAGGATATATTAATGCTCATACAATTTTAACTATTCCAAGGGGAAAATTAGAGTTTATGGCTATTGATAGAGTGGCAAAAAAATACGGTCAAGATAGTCATATCGTAACATATTGCCTAAAAGGTTCAAGAGGATTACTTGCAGCTTATCAATTAAAAAAACTTGGTTTTACAAATGTAAGAAATCTAAATGGTGGTATAATCAATTGGTTAGCTAAAGGTAACACAATTCACAGTTATTTAGGTGAATTAACACTTGCATAGATTATTTAATCAAATACTTATTATTTTTAAGCTATAATTTTAGCTTAATTAATCATTTCTATAAAATTTATAGAAAATTTGATAAGAGAGGGGGTGACCGTAATGCCTGGTATCGTTGTTAAATCAAGAGACTCTTTTGATGATGCTTATAGAAAATTCAAAAGACAATGTGATAGAAACCTAATAGTAACTGAATCAAGAGCTAGACAATATTATGAAACTGCTACTGAAAAGAAGAAGAAAGAAAAAATTGCTACTCGTAAAAAGATTCTTAAAAAACTATTTATGCTTAGAAGATATGAATCAAGATTATAATCTTTATAGCTATTGTTGTGGGCAATCTTTGCTCACACAAGATTAACTTCACTTAAAATCACCTTTTTTATTCCCTTTAAATGTTTGTCTGTTCTAATATTTATTTTTACTAGATTTTTATGCTATTTATATACTTGACTTGCCCTTCTTGATTTATTAAGAGTTTTTTTATAATTCACTGATGTTACACACTTTGTATAAACATTTATAATTATCTATATTTTAGGGTACCCACAAGAGGATACCCCTACCACTAATTAAGCTTTTGTAGGGGCAATCCCTTATGGTTGCCCTTAAATTTTAAAAATAGTCTAAATATGCGTAACATCAGATAATATAACACTTTTGCAAAGAAGAGGTGATATTGTAGAGACTATTTTACCATAATTTTAAAAGCATAGCTAGTAAGATTATGGTGAGCAGGTAATACGATTACATTCTTAGATTCATATTTATTTTATTTTTTCTCCTATTTCTTAACCTTTTTAGTTGTAGCCTTATCTATAAAATACCACATTAAACCAATTAATGAAAATAAAATTATAGGTGGAAGATATGGATAGCTATCAGCTAATTGAATAATACTTTCACTTGCATAATAACTACTAAGTCCAACAACTAAAACAAAAATAATTGAGGCAAAGAAGTTATAAAAAATAAACTTTTTAAAATCATATTTCGACAAAGACATAGATAGAGGAATTATAGTTTTAATTCCATACAGAAATTTTTGGATAAAGATAGCTAAGATTCCATATTTTCTCATTATCAAGGTAGATAGAGCAATTTTTCGTTTATGTTTTTGAAAATATGGTTTAATATCTTCTTTGTGGTATCGCCCTAGATAAAACAGAAAAATATCTCCTACAAAATTAGATAACATAGCAATAGTTAATGCAATTGTTATATCCATCTTACCCATAAAAGATAATACTCCAGCTGCTGCCACAACCACAAGAGAACCACCAAAAGAGAAAAGTGCAACAGCTAAATATCCCCAAGTTGAGAGAGAGGTTAGAGTATCTTCCATTATTTTCTACCCCCTTTATCACTCTTTTTATATAGTTTGGTTTTATTTCGTTTCTGCATTTTTTGTTTATGAAAATCAAATCCACCTTTTCTTTCTATAAGTGATTTTTTCTTTGGTTGTTTTTGGCGTGGTTGAGTATCTGTAAGTTCAAAACCATTATAAATTTCTCGTTTTATATTTAGTTTTAAATCTCTTTCCATTTTTCCAAAAGGGGTGTAATCATTTACTGTTAATATAGATATTACTCCACCTTTTTGCTGAGCCCTTCCTGTTCTTCCAACTCTGTGAGTAAAATCATCTGTAGTTTGTGGTATATCATAATTTATGACTAGAGGTAGTTCTTTAATATCTATCCCACGTGCTGCAATATCTGTTGCAACCAAAACACGTGTTTTTTTGCTCTTTAATAACCCTAAAGATTTTGCTCTATCTCCTCTTTTTACATCTCCATGAATCAACGAGACTCTTATTTTTTTGCTTTGTAGATGGGCATAAATTTTATTAGCAGATATTTTAGTTGATGCAAATAGTAAAATTTGATCAATACTTGAATCTTCTATAATTTTTACTACCAATTCATCTTTTCTTTTTTTATCACTTTATATGCTTTATGATTAATCATATTGACTATATCTCTTCGGTTACTAACTTCAACAGTAGCAGGGTCGCGTAAAAATTCTTTGGATAATCTTTTGATATTTTGAGAGATGGTAGCAGAGAATATCATTGTTTGGCGAGGTTGTTTACAATAACCCAATATCGCTTTAATCTCTGCCAAAAACCCTAGTTCAAGCATTGTATCAGCCTCATCTAATATAATGGTATTAACATTAGATAGATTTATTTTTTTATTTTTGATAAAATCTTGAAGTCTTCCTGGAGTTGCCACCACAATATCACACCCTTTAGAGAGTCTATCAATCTGTACACTCTTATGAGAACCACCCTGAACTTTTACATTTGTAATATTCAAGTATTTCCCAAAACTATTAAGAGACCTTGAGACTTGGTCTGCTAGTTCTATTGTTGGCACAATAATTAATGCTTTAATAGTCTTATGCTCATCTTTCACCACTTTTTGAAGCTTGTTTAAAATCGGCAAGATGTAAGCAGCAGTTTTTCCTGTTCCTGATTTTGATGCACCTATAATATCCATACCTCTTAGTGCTAATGGAATAACTTTAGTTTGTATAGCTGTGGCTTGTTCATACTTCTGTAACTCAATAGCTCTTATAATATCTTTATGTAGATTTAGTTTTTCAAATGCTTTAATAATATTTCCTTTTTGTTATCTATCTTATTATAGTATAATGTTGTTAATATATAGTTATCTAAAAAGGTATGAATTTGATGAAGTTACCAAAAATATTAAAAACTATCTCTAAATATTTGATAGATTCTCATCAAGCTAAGGCGATTATTGTTGGTGGAAGTGTAAGAGACCATTTTTTGCAACTTCCAAATAAAGATTATGATATAGAGGTTTATGGATTATCAAAAGTTGAAGAGTTAGAGGTTATATTATCAAAGTTTGGTAGAGTAAATCTTGTTGGAAAAAATTTTGGTATTTTAAAATTTGTTTATGAAGGTATGGAGTATGATTTTTCTTTTCCACGCTTAGAGACTAAAACAGGAGTCGGTCACTGTGGATTTGATGTGACTTGTGATGGTTCAATGGATTTTAAAGAAGCAGGTTTAAGAAGAGATTTTACAATAAATGCAATGGGTTATAATATAGAAAGTGGTGAATTTTTAGACCCATATAATGGACAAAAAGATATAAAAAATAGAACTCTAAAACATATTAATAGTAATTCTTTTATAGAAGACCCACTAAGA
>CAYWFW010000051.1:0-3087 GCA_964457735.1 uncultured Sulfurovum sp.
ATTCCGTATTGAATACGGAATTGGAGTTGTTTGTTATTTTGAGCTTGAGTTGGAATCCAAAACTATATCTCTGATACAAAAGCTAGGTTCTGGAAGATTTTTTCTATTTTTGGCAAGACTCCCTTTATAGGTATAGTTTGCAAATGCTTGGTTGCTATTTCCAGGTGTGCTTGATACAGTGGTGGATGACCAAAAACCAGCTACTGTAATACCACCTTTTTGAAACTCCTCTTTGATTGAGGGGAGATATGTATGGTTATCGTATAGGGTAGCGAGTTCATTGATATTTGCCAATCTCCATCCACCACCTGCTTTGGTTAAGGTGGGGCAGTATTTAACTGAGTTTCTCCAATCTTTTCTTTCTTCTCTTGGAACTCTAAACCACTCAACCATCCTTATATTATCTCTAATGATATCATCGTCAAGGTGAGTATAGCTATCATATTCTGTGTAGCTTTGGTCGCTATATCCATCCTCTCTTATAATCTTTTTGGCAAGAAAAGAGTCACCCCGTATGCACCTTACATTTAGGATAATATCTTTACTATTTGGGGTGATAGAGCCTGTTCTTGCCCCCCATACCCAAGATTGTTCAAAATGATAACCGATATAGTGGTCTCTTGCCCAGTATGCTGGTTGAGCAGTATATCTAAAGGTATCGTCAATTGCATATCTGCTCATGGTGTTGTCATCTATCCAAGCAGGGTTTTGATAGTTGCTTATATCCATAAGTTCCAATATATAAGGGAGTCTCCAATCATCATATCCACCAAGTTCTAGGTTTTGACAATAGTTGTATGCAGTATCACCGTTATCGTATAGAAGTTCACATACATCATCTTCGGTATATTCATATGATACAATTGTTTTGTTTTCATCTGCATAATCTTTTTGTCCCATTGTATTAATATGCAAACATTTATCAGAATTTGGTTTTGTTACCCACCCTTTTTTTGCAATCTCTTTGCTATCTTGCCACATTGTTCCTCTGATTTTATCAATAACAATACCTTTGTCATCTCCCAAATCTTTTCGTTCATAACATGGAGATATTCCTGCTCTGTAGTATCCATCATCATAAGGTTCAAGGATATTTGTTTGTCCTGTTTTTTTGATGTATATTCTCTCTTTTGAATCTTTGGGACATTCAACTGGAGCAGGGGGGGGAGCTAAGTCTATACCGATTGCATAGGCAGTTTGATATATATCTCTTATCTCTTTTGTGTTTGTAAGGTTTAAATCTGTTGCAAGAGAGGTTAGATTGTCTGTGTTGTTTGTGGAGATACAAGCAAATCTATAACCCTCTGCCGAAAGGTTATGTTCTTGATTTGCATTTGGATTTTTACATTCTAAATTTACACTTATATTGTATTGGTATGCTCTATCTATCACATTTTTTAGCTCATCTAGGGTTTGGAGATGGAGTTGATAGGTGATAAAATGGTTCATATCATCTATATTATTGCTATTGATACCGATAAAGCTACCATTTGTAAAATCTTCTACGGTAAAAGATGTGGTGATAATCTCTGTTTGATTTTCATCTGCTATTGGTTGAGGTTTTATATCTGCCTTTTGAATATCATTATTTTTGATGCCCAACTCATCTATCAAAGATAAAGCCACTTTTATATCTCTTGTATTTGATAGAGTTGAACCCTCTATTGCTAAATTGATTTGTTCTAAGTTATCTTGATTTACACCCACTATACAACTATTATTATAATCTTCTAGTGTAAGTGGTAAATCAGCTTCTATACAATCAGTTTGATTATAATCAAGAGCGATACCTAAAGTGATAAATTGCTTTAATCTATCTATTGTTTGCTCGTTTAATTCATCTATGTTTAAAGTAAATAGAAAATTATTTACATTGGTAAGGCTAAAATCATCTTTTATCTTGACGGTTATATTGTTTGCGTAAAGTTCTTCTTGTGTGATGGTAGCTTCTTGTGGTTCTCCATCACCTATATATATATTACCAGAAACATCAACATCATCTTCTTGATAAGGTATTGATGGATTTGTTGTTGTGAGATTATCATCTATTGAAGTATTACTTTCTATATTAGTGGTATTTGAGTCAATAGTAGTGTTTAATTCAATAGTAAGATTATCCTCTATCGGTTCTATTATGGTTGTGTTTAGTTCTGTGGTGTTTGTTTCTGTAATTCTAATATCAGTAGAGTTATCCTCTTGAGTACTATTATCGTTGGATGATTTTCCTCCACCTCCACAACTAGATAAAATAAATATTATAATTATTGTCAATATTATATTTTTTTTCATTAAAAAATCCTTTATATTAATTTGTTCTTGATTTAAGAAATTTGTTTGCAATTATACAAAATAATATCTTTGATATTGGATGAATAAAAAAGATTTTATTAAAATTTAAGATATATAGCGATATAATTGCATTCATAATTATTTTAAATAATCCAAAAATACAAAGGAAACAAAATATGAATATATCAAAATTTATTAAAATGCTTTTTATTGGAGCTACACTTTTAGTTTTATCATCTTGTGGTAATAGCAATCCAACTGTAGATTGCCTAGACTGTGATGAAGTGCCAGAGGTGATTGAACCTACAGAGCCTGAAGTGGTAATTCCAGAGCCTGAAGTTGATCCAAGAGATTGTACTTATGTGTTATTGGGTGATAATCCTGCAAAAGTAGTTTATGAAGGTAATTATACAGATGCTGGACTTGACCAAGTGGTAAATGGATTGGGTGAAGATATTGACCTTGCTTTGATTATGAATAATGCAGAAGATGTTAATACAAGCAGTTCTGGAGAATATATAGTTGAATATTCATCTGATTTATGTGATAATAATATCACAAGAGTTGTTGTTGTTGAAGATCAACCAGAAGAGGTTCATCTTAATTGGGAAATTTTACCATTTTAATAGATAGAAACAATCGTACTCTACTTTTTTTGATATAATATTTTGGTGGGTTTTACCCACCCTTGTATAATACAATTAGAGATAAAATATAGTAAAATATCTCTAAAGGATTAAGGGTAAATCGTCCCACCCTAAAGCATTAAAATAACTAAAAATATCAGACGATATATTT
>CAYWFW010000052.1:0-13688 GCA_964457735.1 uncultured Sulfurovum sp.
GAGAATAAATAATATCTTGTAGAGACAATCTTAACCTATCCAATTAGATAGTACGGTAGGGGTTGAGTGTTGTAAAATAAACTCACGTAGTGGGTGGATTTTCAACACTTGACCTTGGCTAAGCTTAAAATTGACTTAAACTACAAATCCCATACTAGACCCATAACCTTAAACTAATCTTTAATCAAAGCAATATTTAGAACCTCTTTTATATTATCAATGGCAATAATCTCAATTGCATCTTTAACCTCATCAGGAATATCATCTAAATCTGTTTGGTAGTTTTTGGTTGGAATAAGAGCTTTTGTTACACCTGCTTTATATGCCGCGATTAGTTTCTCTTTTAGTCCACCAATTGGTAATACTTTGCCTAAAAGTGTTACTTCACCTGTCATTGCCACTTTATTATCTACTTTTGTATCTGTTAAAATAGAGGCAATAACCAAAGAGATTGCAACTCCTGCACTAGGACCATCTTTTGGGGTAGCACCCTCTGGAACATGTATATGAATATCATATTTTTTATAAACTTCACCATCTTTTGATTCTAAAGTATCATCTATTGTTATAAATTTATCATCAATTAAAACTTTTACAACGCTCATAGCAATTCTTGCTGATTCTTTCATAACATCGCCTAAGCTACCTGTTAATTCTAATAATCCTTTGCCTTTGATTTTTATTGCTTCAATTGTCAAAACATCCCCACCAACAGCTGTCCATGCTAATCCATTTACCATTCCTACCTTTGGTTGATGATTAACAGGAGATATTTCAAACACTTTTTTATTAGCATATTGAGGTAAATTTTTTAGTGTAATTGATATTTTATTTTTTTCGCTATTTGATATTATCTCTTTAACTGATTTTCTCATAAGTAAAGCAATAGTTCTTCTTAAATTTCTGACCCCTGCTTCTCTCGTATATTTATCAATCAACTCTTTTAATGCACCATCTGTAACGCGAAATTCACTTCTTTTTAAAGCATGTTGCTTGAGTTCTTGTGGGATAAGATATTTTTTTGCAATCTCAAATTTCTCATTTGGAGTATAACTATTTAATTGTATAAACTCCATTCTATCTCTAAGAGCAGATGGAATATTGCCCACATTATTAGCAGTTGCAATAAATATAGCTCCACTTAAATCTATATGAAAATTTAGATAATAATCTCTATAATGGGAGTTTTGTTCGGGGTCTAGTATCTCAAGAAGAGCAGCAGTGGGGTCTCCTCTAAGACTTCGTCCTACTTTGTCTATCTCATCAAGAACTATTACAGGATCCATTTTTTTTGCTTCAACAAGACCTTGAATTACTCGTCCTGGCATTGCTCCTACATAGGTTCTTCTATGACCTCTTAGCTCATTTACATCTTCTAATCCACCAAGAGCCAATCTTACCAACGGTCTTTTTAATGCAGATGCAATAGAGTTTGCTAATGAAGTTTTACCCACCCCTGGAGGTCCTGCAAAACATAAAATTATACCTTTTCTTTGATTATGTTTAAGACCTCTTAGATTTGAAAATTCTCTTACGGCAAAAAATTCAACGATTCTCTGTTTTGCTTTTTCAAGTGAATAGTGGTCAGTATCTAGTTTCTTTTCTACTGCTTCAACACTTAATGATTGACTACTTTTATTAGCATAAGGGATTTCAAATATCCATTCAAGATAACTATATAATACACCAGCATCACCACTATCAGGATGGATTCTTGCTAATTTATCAATCTGTTTTAAAATCTCTTTGTAGGCATTATCATTAATATGAGGTTTTATTTTTGCTAATTTATCTCTAAAGTTGGCAATCTCTTCCTCTTTATTTGTATCAATACCAAGTTCTGTTTGTATCTGTTTTAGTTGTTCTTTTAAAAAATATTCTTTATTTGTTTTCTCTATTTTTACATGAACTTTTTGTCTTATCTCTTTTTCAAGTTTGGCTGATTCTATCTCTGCAATCACAATATCAATTATATCAAATATTCTATCTTCTATATCATTTTTGATAAAAAGATTATAAGCTTTTTCATTTTCTAAATGTAACATTGATGAGATTAAATCGGCTATTCTATTTGGCTCATCATTATCAGAGATAGTTTTGAGTAATTCAGAAGGGAAAGAGTTATTTATAGATGATAGTATTTTTAATTTTTCTTGTAAAATTTCCATTACGGCATCTATTTTCATTTTATTATATTTTTTGTATTGCATAGTATCTACAATAGCCATAAGCAGAGGTTTTTTCTCTTTAATATCTTTTATGATTCCTCTTGTAAATCCTTGAAACAAAATTTTAACTTTTCCATCAGGCATATTTACTTTTCTCATAACAGAACCAATAACTCCTACGCTATTGATAGAAGTTTTATTATTATTTGTATCATATGTTGGTGAAGCGATGAATAAAAGAGTATTATTTTCTATTGCATATCCAGCAGCATCAATATTAACTTGATCGTTCAAGAATATTGGACTTATCATAAATGGATACAAAAATAGATTTTCTTCAACAACAACAGGAATAGTTGCTGGGAATTCATCGTAATCGCTTAATTGCATTTATATTTCCTTACTATTTTGATAAAATTATATATTATTAGATTCCGTGCGTAACACGGAATATGGTTTGTAGATTTTATTTAAATACGCCTGTAATCATATTAGTTTCAGGGATACTAATATCATCCGAATTAATTGCAGAGTTACTATTCTTTGCTCTATATACTTTTGCAGCATCATCTTTTCCAATTCTGTTATACAATGAAGCAACATTTTCATTTAAAAGATATTGGCTCATCTTAAGTCTAACAACAATTGTATCAACCAAAACTAAATAAGAAGATGATGGATATGTATATAAAAATTTATTTGCATTAGTAATAGTATCTATCATAAGCTTTTGATCTTTAGTTACATCTTTAATCCCCAAAAATGCAGCTTTTATCTTCATAAATTCAGCATACTCTCTTTTTTCTCCTACAGCAAATCGCTTATTATACTCGTCAAAGTAATAATTTGCCAATAGATACTCCTCTTTGTCCATATGTGCATGAGCTAACATCATAATTGTTGTTGAAAGCAATATTGAACGAGGGTGTTCACTTCTCATAGATAGATAATATTTATCTGCCTTATCAAGTTCTTTTGTACTAATAGAGTTGCTAATTTTGTGATACCAAGAAAGTGCTGTTTTATTAAACTCTTTTTTTCCAGAATCCACTGCACAACCTGCTAAAAATATTAAAGCAAAAGTAATAAATACTATTTTTTTCATCAATTAACCTCTTTTATCTTTTAAAATATAATATCTTAAAATATATTATAACTAACTTTGATTCTAATATAGACCAAATTTACCATCAGCTCTTTTATACATTACTCTAAGCAGACCATCATTGTCATTAAATACTATAAATTGTCTTTTTTTCTCCTCTTTTAATGCTTGAACTGCCTCATCAAAGTCTAAAGGTTTATGAAGTTTTAAATCCATCGGTACAATCTCTATATCACTTTCTATATTCTCAAATTCCGAAATAGCTATAGCATCTTCACCCATATCTTTAAAGCTATTAATTCTATGACTTTTGATTTTATCAGCATGTCTTCTTAGAGATTTTTTAACTCTCTCAATTGCCAAATCAATTGAGGCATATACATCTTTATCTTTTTGTGTAATAACTATACTGTTTTTATCTTTTAGATTAACGATAAACTCTACTGCAAAACCTTTTTTGCCGTGTTTTTCATTTGAAGATACGATTGTTGTCGCTGAAATTATATCTAGGTTATATTTATTAAGAGTCTCCACTGCTGAGTTGATATACTCCTTAATTGAATCGGTAAGATCAAAATGTCTTCCTACAATACTTCTATTCATAATTTATCCTTTATTATAATATAAGAGTTTTTTATGCTCTTAGGTAAATTATAACTGCTAAAGATAAATATTTGGTAAATAAAGTTAATTTAATCTTAAATTGATTGAGATAAGGGGTAAAACTACCCCTATAAGTTAATTATATTAAAGTTTTTGAATTGTTCTTTTATGATATGTTATCCAGTGTGAAATACCTGTTGTTAGATGTTCATTAATATCTCTATATCTTACATAAACATCAACAATAATATTAGGACTAATATTTATATCACCTGTTCCTTTTGTTATAATAGGAGCTGTATTTAGAATTCTTGAGTTATTACAGCTTAAATCATTGCCAATATAAAATATATTAACACTAACTCTATATCCCATACCACTATTTACATCCCCCTCGTTAGTATTACCTATAATAACATTACCAACATCACCATTAATATTCTCTACACAAGTTCCTGTAGTATTGTCATTTCCACTAACTGCTAATATTGCAAGTTCTGTATAACTTTTTGCTAATAAAATGGATTGTTCTTTTTGATATTGAGTAGCTGTTGATTTTACAATTTTAGCCGACATTGTAAAAACTAATGCACTAAGAGCCATCATCGTAACCATAACTGACACTGCCATCAACATAGAAAATGCTTTTCTCATCTGATTACCGCCTTCTCTTTACATGTAGATATTTCAATATCCAAACCTGTTCTTTCTTTGGCACATATTTTAAATCTAATATTATCACCCATACCAGAGAATCTAAATACACTTATATTTCTGACTAAAACTTTACTTTTTGCATCTGTATAGCTGTCACCTTCCCATGGTTGATAATCATATCTTAGTACCAAGTCACATATATTATCTGGATTTTCCATTGTATCTGCATCACATATTTTTGTTGTTCCTGTTTGAACAGGCACAAGAGCATAAGCACTTCGCGTTAGGGAGTATTGTTCATGTACAGTTTTAGGTAAGGTATCACTTAGTGTGATATTAGTATTATCAGCAATTGCTCCAATAGTTGAGATACATGATCTATCTCCAGTATAACCAATACAATCTATATTATATCTTTTTGTTGAACTATATCTTGAACCAGAAAATATAAGTGCTACATCTGTTATCTCACTATCTGATACATTTGGTATAATAGTTGATAAAAGTTCTAAGTCTGAACCAGGAGTTGATATATTTGACCTATTTGAATCTTCAATATCACAAAAACCACTCCATGATGGTCTTCCATTTGCATCATTTGCATTAAAGCTATCAATCGCCAATCCATACCATTCAAGTATTGGATATGTTGTTGCATCTGGAATCTCATTAATTAAAACTGTATCGTTAATATCATTTGGATTTCTACCAACTGTTGTTCTTGCAATTCTGTAAGATAATCTATTTTGAATAATAGAAGTGGCAAGTTCTGTTTTTACACTACTTTTTTGAATACCTTTTTGAGTTATATAATTAGAGTATACCTGAGCCATAATTTCAGCACCTAGAGAAGCTACAATTCCCAAAACAACCAAAACAAAAACAAGTTCAATCATAGTAAATGCTTTTTTTGTCTTAGAATAAATAAAATCTATATTTTTCATTAATAGTCCTTTGGAGGGGCAAATTTATAATGACCAATATTACACATAAAAGCACTAAGCGTAATATTTTTGGCTAACTCTTTTACTTCACTTGTAGTATTTAGTGTTACACTCACCAATTTTATATTTGTAGTTCCTGTAGGTGAACTATTAAAAGGGTGATTAAATGTGAGCGTAGAAGCATTATAAGTATTACCATCTGGATTATCCGAACCAAAAGCAACTCTTGTTGTAAGAGTAATATTTAAATCTATATAATTATTACCACCTGCATCACCATCACCTTTAAGAGTCGTTACTTCACCGTGATAATCATCAATATCATCTAACTCTTCACCCACTGTATCTACACCTTTTCCAAATTGACTGCTATCTACTGCATTAACAACTCCACCTGTACTAGGGATAAAAGATCTCCAACTTGTAAGGAGTGTTCCCACTCTTCTTCCTGTTGTTAAATTAACCATATTTAAATCATCATTACCATTATCAACAGTCAAAACTATAGGTGGTATTCTGGGGTCTGTATTACTTACATCCCACTCTTTTGTAAGCAATAGATTTATTTGAGAAGCCACAATATTAATCGATTCTTGTTGTAAAGCTACATAACCACTTTTAACAGATTGATTAATAAGTGTAGGAGCACTCATCAATACAATTGCCATAATGACAATTGCAAAGATAAGTTCTATCATGGCAATCCCTTTACGATGTGATAAAACTATTTTCATTTTCACATCCTTACCAGTTTACTCTCTGTCTTCTTTGAGAAGTACTTCCATTTGTATCAATAATATGACCTCTATCACCAACTCCTGACCAGTTCTCTGTTGGAGCAGTGATAAATTCTACCTCATATTTATAAAGTCCCATTGAATCTTCTGAGTCATATCTTAACCAAGGGGAAGGTTGAAGTTGAACAGTTACTGTTTGATCTTCGCCGTTATTTGTTACAGTAACACTCTCATCTGTACCATCACTAATAATATTAATAGATTTAACAGTTGCACTACCTTCTGTAACTAAAGAGCCAATTGAACCATCTTTTTGGGTAACTGCATTAAAGCTTCTGTTTATAAACCAACCATTTTCATTAATTATAGAATCTGTTAAATCTGTTACAAATTCATCACAAGTATCAGTTGGTAATGTACAAAATACATCTGAAAGTATTGGTGTTGTTTCAAAATTTTCTGTAACCTCTGCATATAATTTTTGTGATGAACGAACCCTAGAGTATATAAATGTAACATTTTGATTACTATATGTTTTATCTGTATCATTAGTTGATGCTAATGTAGATAATGGAGTTATACCACTATTAGATGCAACACTCTCTGTGGCAGTAATATCAGATATATTTAAATCAAATGGATTAGATGGTATATTTAGATTTTTGGTGAAATTAAATGGAATTTTAATAGTTGCAATACCATTTGAATACTCATTTTTATCTATATCATATTGTAAGAATATCTCTGGATCGCTTGATAACTTTGGCATATCCCAAATCTGTTTTGTTCCACCTGATGGAGTAAATACATATTTTAAACTATCTACCGTATTTGGAGGGCTAATCTCTGTAGTATCAAAATCAAAGCTTACCTCTGTATTTTGAGCAGAACATCCACCAGAATAATTAGTAGCTACACTATCATCATCTCTAAGAGCAGTTACTGCAAATCTTAAATCAGCGGCCATTGTATTATCTAAAATATCAATTTGATCTAAACTTAAATCAGATAGATGAGTATAAGAGTTATTGTTAAAGTTCTTAAGAGCTATACCATCTATCTTAAGGCTACTTGGTCTTACTGTAATTATATCTGTTGTATTAAAAGGTGTAATAAATCTTTCATCATCCACTGTATCACCCTCTTTTGAATCAACAAAAGCAAACTCTTTACCTTCTATTTCGCTGATATTTAATTTATAAGTTGATACATTTGGTAATAGATAATCATTTGTAACAGTTCCATTTCGGAAATCAACATTTGGAGTGATTGATGGGTCCAAAATATCACAAGTTCTAACTTCATTTATTAAAGATACATTAAATGAATTACCTTGTTTTTCATTATATCTTAAGGTTTTTTTACCTTCTTTATCTAATGCATTAAATGTAATCGATGAAGCTTGTTGAGCTATATAATTTTTATCTATATTAGAATCAAATTTATCTGGTCTAATTGCAAAAGCATCATCTGAATATACAAGTCTATAACCTAGTCTATTTGGCTGATTTACAGTATAATATATTCCATTTTGACATGCTTCATAAGGATATACTGTATATTTTTCTGTTACATCACTATAATCAGCACACATTGTAAATTGAACTCTTACATCCTTATATGCTCCTGCTACTTTAAAGCTTTTTAATTCTTTATCATTTTTTGTTGCATTAAACATCTCAGAATCACCATTATCTACAAGTGTTGTGATAACTGTAGGATCATCAGGACTTGAGGCATCTACAAGTTGATAAAGTACTTTAATATCAAAAGAAGCAATATTTGCCATATACCCTTTGCTCATTAATGTAGCCACTGCTTGTGCATAAAATGGGAAAGCATCATGTATTTTCTCTTTCGCTTCAAATAGATTTCTTTCATGATTTAAACTAGCTAACAGAAGTTGAAAATTTTGATTTACAATTTTTGTTCTAGTAATTTTTTTGTCGATATTACTATCTGTATTCCATGCACTAAAAGGTCCTTTATTATATAAATCAGCATTATAAACTCTACAAACACCTTTTACTCTAAGCTCATCAATTTCGTGATTATTACATCCACCACCAGTACCAGATGTAAATGCTAATCTTACCTTTTCTGGTGCTTCTGCTTGGTCATACATTGGGTCTTTTGCATCAAATTCAGAGATTACACTTTTATAGCCATTTCCACTATCTTGTTGAAGAGATATTAATAATTTGCTAGGGTCTCTTGCATCAATCCTAAATTTATATCTATCTCCTGGATATGCTGAGTTTCTCATTTTTGTTGCCACAGAGTGATCTAAATTTGTATTTGCACCCAAGAATTTATATCCACTATATCTATTATCACCACTTAAATCTCCACTAGAACCTCTAATTGTTACATTATTTGGTTTAAAGCCAACACCACCATTTCGTCCTTCATTAGGGTTAGAGAAGTTTCCATATTCATCAATACCAAGACCAATCCATCCCCCTTCAAAACCTTTTTTACCATGTCCTTGAGCATATCCCATAGAACCACCAAATGAACCAGGTTCAGGAGAGTGACCTACATTTGAATCAAATAATACCATTACAATACCATCAGCTCCCCATCTACCAAGTCCTCCACCTTTTGTAGCAGTTGAACCTCTTTCACATCCACCATAAGCATATTGAAGATATTCAACCTCAATTAAGTTCCATTTTGCCAAAAAGTAATAATCTTTTGTTACAGCAGTTGATAGACTTTTACCTCTATCTGTTAATCTAAGTCTTCCATTAACTATTGCTGGTTCATATCCACCTGATGAAAATAAGGTTCTCCATTTATCATCTAATTCTGTATTAAAACCATCCTCAAAACACAATGGTACATCATCTTCTGTTTGCACAGAAATTGTTAAATTTGTTTCTCTGATATTTCCAAGAGTTACATCTTTGCCAGTAGTTATAAGTTTAAGTTTTCCAAAGAATGTTTCATCATTTTCTATGCGATTATCTCTATTAATAGTAGTAGATACTGTTGCAGATAATTTCCCTGCTGGAATCGTTATAGTTTCTGGATTTGGATTATTTTCTGTATAATCATGAATAACTTCGGCATGTATTCTTTCATCAAAAGGGTTACCATCAAAAGTTTGATATTCAACAACCACATCATAGTCTAATACTTCATTTAGTGTAATATTTACATCTTGATATGTGAGATATTCCACCCCTCCGTCAATTGCAGGTTCTTTAAAGATATATTTATTTGAGCCAAATTGTACAAATGCACTACAACTTCCCATACCGTTACTAGCTAATCCACTAGAGTCATATTTAAATTTAGCATTATTGTTTAGATATAAATCATTTTCTGCTGTAATTGCACCAACGAATCCCTCTCCAGAGTTTGAATTTGCAGATAAGGTAAATTTTCCTTTTGTATAAAGATATCCCGTTACATCCCATTGAGCAGAGCCATTATTTGGAAATTCAAAATCATTTTGACCAAAGATAAAGAAATTAGAAGCAGTACCACCTTTATTTATAATTAGAGAGTTACCTTCCCATCTTAAAACTCCTCTTAAAAATATTCTAACTTTTCCAGTAGATTCAATTGTTAAATCATTCCCTTGATGTCTCCATGAATTGATATAATAATCACCTTCAGTAAATGTATATTTAATTCCTGTTTTGTTACCACTATCAAGATTACCTATCATCATATATTTTCTACCACTATTATATTCTTCTGTAGCATTAAATGAGATGGTTATATTTCTAGCATTTGCAACATAACTTCCAACCTCTTTTTGAGATATTGTACTACTTGCTGTAAGAGTTGTGGTAGATAAATCTGTTGTACTTTTAAATGGAATATTATAATCTATAATATTTGGAGCTATTACCTTACAAAAATCACTATCACAAAGAGCGTCATAAGTGATAATATCATCACCACTACTATCAACTGTTGGAATCACCTTCTCATAAGGTGCAACAATATTATCAATAGATGAAATAGAAACCTCATTACCAACTCCACCACCAAGTGTTAATCTTTCATATGTTTGTAATGCACTTGGAAAAATACCACACTGAGATATTTCAGGTTCATCTTCTTCATCACCAGTAGCGTTACAATCACCATATCCACTATCAGCTAAATCACTATCATAACATACTTGCGTATCATTATCTAATCGTATTTTATTTTCAGCAGATACTGCACCTTTAATATAACTTGCACTTCCCAGTTTTACATCTTTTTTAGAGTAGATAGCACCTACTATTCTTGAATCATTATGAACATAAAAATCACCATAAGCAAAGATAAATAAGTTTAATGCACTATGAGTATCATTACATAAATTAGATCCACCAGTGGTATCACTATTAATTCCAATTTGAGAAACAGTTTCATAATCATCTTCTATAATTAAATTAACCTTTCCATGCATATTCCAGTTATAACCACTACCACTACCTTGAGTAGAAAGAGTTTTTATATAATATGTACCTGAATCAAATTCAATATGGTTATTAGACCCTGTATCAAATAGATTCATTTTAACAACAACTTTTTTACCAGAAGTATATGGCATAATATTGATTCTTGTTGCATCACCTACTTCAAAATCACCTATATCAATATAATCTGCAATAATATTAATGATATTTTCTTGCCCCACACCTGATACATCTTTTATACTATTAATATTAATATAAGGAGCTCTAAGGGTATACTTACTTGTGTGAGCGATATACAACTTATCTATTTTAATTGTTTGAATCGCTTTAAAATCAACAAGGATTTTTGCACTACCTTGAGTTTGACTATTGTATCCACTAATTGTACCTATTTTGATATTTTTAGCTAAATTATCTGTTGTTTTAAACTCCCCATCCTCTTTTGTTTGAAGTTTATCTATGCTAAATTGATACTCTTTAGAATCAGCACTTTTAAATGTAACCAAAGCTGCATCTGCACCATTTTTAATAGTATTAACTGCCACACTTGTTGTAACTTCAAATGGGATACTTGTTGTTCCACTATTCCAATCAGAAGTAATACTATTATAACCACTATCTGTTAATTTTGTACCACTTGTACTGGTGGTATAATTTACATTTGTAGTGGAAGTAGATACAGGAGATGCTATTGTAAATGTAGCAGGATATTTCATCCCATTAGTTGGATCAGAAAATGCTTTAGCCCCTTTCATAGATGGTATACAACTACTGTTATCGCCATTTATTCCTGCAGTATCATTACAAGTTATATCATTACCAGAACCACCATTTACAGGAGTTGAATATGTATTAAGATTTGTATCTGGATTATTATATACCTTTGCACTACCACTACTAAAATCAACCGTTGAATCAACTGCTCTTGTTTGAAGAGCATCTTCAAATACACCACATGTTTCTGGCAATATATTAGGATTATCATCTGGTATTGTTTCATCATCTAATTCTTCGTTTGTACTAGAATCACAAGCAACAACCTTACCTCTATAATTAACACCATCTTTAACATAAGTAGCATAAAGACTACTATTACTTAAACAACTCATACTCATCGCAGCAGTTGTTGATACTCTTGCATTTGTATCTTCTGGTGCAATTGGGTTTGTAAATGCAAATGATGTTGTAGTACCAAGCATTCCCATTGGTCCCATATCAATATTGCTACCAGTATCACACTCTCCTGATGGTTCAACTGCACAATTAGCAGACATTGTTCCACCCATTCCAGACTCATCATAATAGACATGAACTTGTTCAAGTGTAGAATCTGCTACATTATCTAAAGGGATACCAGTAGTACAACCAATTCCACCTTTACACATACCCATATCCATACACATCATTCCTGTAAATGTAAAATCAGCGTAACATATATCATCAGCATTTTCCACATAAGTTATCACTGGTTCATCTGGAAATAGATTTGTGGTGGGAACTATAGTTTTTCCAATTATATTTTTATTATTTTGCCACATAACATGTACATTTGCCCCCCCACCTTTTTCTATAAACTTAATCTCAATAGGATAATATCCCATTGTAAAAGATTTTGATTTTGAGCTTTTATATTTATTTTTACTCCAAGTATTAAGATAATATAATTCTTCCCCATCAATAGTCAATCTTAAATCATCATCATGTTTTAACCAAAATTGATAATTTCCATCTTCTGGAATATATATCCAACCAGTCCATGTAATAGAAAAATTATTATTTCCTAATCCTCCACCTGGATTACCATTACCCCAATCCCAATCAACTTCAGCATCAACTCTACTAATTTTTGGTGTTCCACTAAAATTTGTACCATCATAATATCTAGCATTTAATCCATTTGTTGGACTTGATGTACCATCTTCTGAAACAACTATATCAAATGATTTACTATCAGAAACTCCATCAATATCTGTAGCAGTTAATGAAACAGGGAATGAACCAATATCAACACTAGTTCCACTAAGTACACCATTATTAAATGATATACCATCAGGTAATGTTCCAGTTAGTTCATAATCTGTTATATCATCATTTTGTGTTTTATGTACAAAACCTGATAAATCTGAATTAAATGCTACATCTTTTTTGATAGTTTGGTCTGCAATTGTATCAATTGTTGGAGGTGTTCCTGTTACTTTTATTACAAAACTTTCTTTATTTGACTCTCCATCCTTATCTGTTACAGTAATATCTATTGGAAACTCTCCTGTTTGTGTTGCATTTCCACTAATTAACCCTGTACTACTATCAAAATTAACCCCATCAGGTAATGCTCCTGTTTTATTGTATGATAATATATTATCATTATCTGTTTTACTAACAAAACTAGATAGGTCTAAATTAATACTATCATCAATTTTAATAATATTATTTGGATTTGGTGTAATAGAATTTAGAGTTGGTGGTGTTCCACTATCTTGAGAATGTAGATATATAGTTCTATTTAATATTTTCTTACCATTTTTATATGCATAAAATTTTACTCTATTATTTTTGCCACCTTCTGTAAATGAGCCTGTAATTGTTCCAGTAGATGAACTCATTGCTAAACTAGACATACCATCATCTTCTGAAGTGCTTGATAGTCTATATGTTATACCACTACTTGGATCTACAGCCACAGGAATATTGATATTTTCACCTACATTATAAGTTAAAGTTGCACCACTATTAGGGGTAGGAGATATCCATTCTGGGTCTCCTGATGCAGCGTTTGATTGAAGATAAATAATTCTAGTTAATACTTTAGCATTATCTTTATATGCATAGAATTTTATTCTATTATTTTTGTTACCTTCTGTAAATGACCCTGTAATTGTTCCACTTGAAGAGTTCATAGTTAAACTAGACATACCATCTTTTTCTGAAGTACCTGATAGTCTATATGTTATACCACTACTTGGATCTACAGCCACAGGAATATTGATATTCTCGCCCACATCATAAGTTAAAGTTACACCCTCATTTGGTGTTGGAGATTTCCATTC
>CAYWFW010000053.1:0-5199 GCA_964457735.1 uncultured Sulfurovum sp.
ATATAGTGATATTAAGTACTATTTTATTATTGATAAATAGTTGTGGCAATAGTTCAAATAGTAATGATATTATTATTCAACCATCATTACAAGAAGAGGCTTTAAGAAGAATCAGAGGATACTCAGTTAGTGTTAATAACCCTATTCCAACAGTAGATGATTATAAAAATGCTGGTGTTATTGGTGTAGATGATAAGAATATTGAGGATATAAACTATATAATATCTTATCTCAATATACAACAGATAGAGACAAAAGAGCAAATTACAACTTTTGTAGATAATTTATCAAAACCAAATATTACTCCCTTAGCAAATGCAGGAGATGATTTAAGAGCCACAGAAGGTAGTATTATCAAGTTAAATGGCTCTAATAGTGCAGATGGAGATGGTGCAATTGTAAGTTATAATTGGAGTTTAGATAATGAAACTTTATCAACAGATGTTGTTTTGATTCTTTCTGATTTAAAAAAAGGGACTTATACAATAGTATTAACTATAATAGATAATAAAGGTGAAAAATCGATAGATGAGGTTATTGTTACCATTGAAGAATCATATAATAATCCTCCTATTGCAGATGCAGGAGATGATATTAATGCAACAATTGGTGATAATATTATTTTAGATGCTATTAATAGTAGTGATAGTGATGGTTATATAACCTCTTATGAATGGAGTGAAAATGGTATATTGCTATCGGATAAAATCTCTTTTGCAAGTAATCTATATTCTATAGGTACTCATAATATAAGTTTAACTATCAAAGATAATAGTGGAGGAATCTCTGTTGATAATATGGTTTTAATAGTTAAAGAAAAAGAGTTAGAAGAGGAATATTTACACTATGAAGATAATATAACTGAGTTTTTAAATCAACCTCCTGTTATTACAATGATAGAAAATCTAACAGCAGAATTAAATCAATCAACTTTAATAACAGCTAGTGTAACTGATATTGATGGAAGAGTGGTATCGTACCAATGGAAAAAAGGTAAAGAGATTATTTCAGATACAATAACTTTTCACTGTACTCCAATGATGATTGGAACAGATATATTAACATTAACTGTAATAGATGATGATGGTGCTATAGCTACAAAAAATCTTAATATAAATGTAATTGATACAGTACCTAATATACCACCAAGTGTTAATGCTGGTTTTAGCCAAAATACTGAGGTAAATAGTAGCATTAAAATCATAGGAGAAGCGATAGATAATGATGGTAGTATAATAAGCTATAGATGGGCAAAAGATAATATAACTTTAGCACAAACTAAAGAGTTTACATATCTTCCTGTAACTACAGGAACTCATATATTGGTTTTAACAGTTACAGATGATGATGGGGCTACTGCTAGTGATAGTGTAGATATTATTGTATCTGAGCCACTCAATCAAAATCCAATAGCCAATGCAGGTATAGATATTACAAGCTCTTTGGCTATTGGAATGATACAATTAGATGGTAGCTTAAGTAGTGATATTGATGGGGTTATCACAAATTATCAATGGCTAAAAGATGGGCAAGAGATAGCAACTGGCAAAATCGCAGAGCTTGATATTAGCGATTATTTTGCAGGTGCATATGATATTTCGTTAATAGTAACAGATGATGATGGAGCTACTTCTAGTGATATTTTACAGTTTACTAAATATGTTTCTCCCACTAGTAAAGTTAAAAGAACAGGACAAATCACATCTTATAGTGACTATGATGATGGGGATTATCAAAAAGGAATATCTAATTATTACACTAGAGATGATGAAGATATAATTGTTACAGATGAAGTAAGAAATAAAATGTGGCAAGATGACAAAGACCCTAATGCAGAGGGTAATTTTGATGATGCTAGAAATTATTGCGAAACACTTATTTTAGGAGGTTATCTTGATTGGAGACTTCCAACAATTCACGATTTATTTAGTATTATTAATCAAGAAAATAGTCCTATTCATATAGATAATCAATTTAGTAATACTCAATTAGCATCATATTGGAGCAGTGCAATTGTTTCAGATGATATTGATAAAGTATGGTTTGTTGATTTTTATGAAGGGATGACGGGAAATATGGATAAAGCAGAAATCTTAAAAATAAAATGTATAAGAGATAAATAAGGAAAATGAAGTGAAAAGATTTATAAAAATAGGTATTTTATTGATGTTATTTAGTTATATATTAAATGCTGAACCGATATACAAAGATACAGATACAAATTTGGAGTGGCAAGATGACTCCACCTCTAAAGAGTTAGATTGGTATCAAGCACTAGAGTATTGTAATATTTTAGATTTAAATGGTGGAGGATGGAGATTACCAAATATTAATGAGCTTCATACCATAGTTAATTATGCGTCTATAAATCCATCCGCTATGGGTAGTTTTACATATATCACAAATAATTATTATTGGAGTTCATCAACAAAATTTGATAATAGTCAAAATGCACTCTCTATTAGTTTTGCTAATGCTACAATGAGTTATTTTAATAAAGAAACAGATATTAAAGCTGTTAGATGTGTAAGAGAGATAACTCTATAAAAAATCTAAAGTAAAATTTTATACTGAAAAGAGGGATTAAAATGAAAATTAAATTAATAACACCGTTAGATATGCACCTTCACCTTAGAGATGAAGATATGTTAAAAATTGTTGCACCACTAAGTGCCAAAAGTTTTGCAGGGGCAATTATTATGCCAAACCTTGTTCCTCCAGTTAGTACAAAAGATGAGGTTATTGCTTATAAACAAAGGATTGTTGAGTCAATTGGAGAGAATAAATTTGAATTATATATGACTCTTTTTTTTAAATCAACCTACACTTATGAGTTTTTAGAAAGTGTTAAAGATGAGATAACAGCTATCAAATTATATCCTGCTGGAATTACAACAAATTCAGAAGGTGGAGTGAGTGGATTTGATATTGATGAATTAAAAGAAACATTAGATGCAATGAGCAAATTAAATATCCCTTTGTGTATTCACGGAGAAACTAATGGTTTTGTGATGGATAGAGAGGCTCAGTTTGTCCCTATTTATGAAAAACTTGCATTGGCTTTTCCTGATTTAAAGATAATAATGGAACATATCACAACAAAAGAGAGTGTAGAAGCGTTAGATAAATTTAAAAATCTATATGCAACTATAACTATTCATCATCTGCTTATCACTCTTGATGATGTGGCTGGTGGAATGTTAGCACCTCATCTATTTTGTAAACCAATTGCAAAACGACCAGAAGATAGAGAGGCACTTCAAAAAGTGGCACTATCAGCTCATCCAAAAGTTATGTTTGGTTCAGATTCTGCACCTCATCCACAAGATGCAAAAGAATCATCTCACTGTTCAGCAGGTGTATTTACTGCTCCAATCGCTCTTCAATTATTGGCTGAATTGTTTGAAACAAATGATGTATCTTTTGATAATTTACAAAAATTTGTATCAGATAATGCAAAAAATATTTATGGTATAAATCCAAAAGAACAAGTGGTGATTCTTGAAAAAACTCCTTTTATTGTCCCTAAAAGTTATGGTAAAGTTGTTCCAATGTATGCAGGAGAGACTATTTCGTGGAGTCTAGTAAATTAATTTATGAATAAAATATACGCATATAATCACCAACCTATTGAATTTGATTTTAAACAAACAATTGAACGATTTTTTGTTGAGGAGATTCCTCTTTATAAATTTAATAACAAGGGTGCAAATCTTATTTTAAAGATAAAAAAACAAGATATGAGTACATTTAAACTGATAACTGTTATTGCTAAAGCTACAGGTTTAGAGGAGAGAGAGATTGGATACGCAGGGCTAAAAGATAAAAGTGCCACAACTATTCAATATATCTCTATACCAAAACAGTATGAAAGAGATTTAATAAAAAACTTGACCACTGATAAAATCAAAATAGTTGAAAAATTTTATAGCAAGTTTCCTGTTAAAATAGGTCAGTTAAAATCTAATAAGTTTTCTATAGTATTGCATAAAGTCACCAAAGAGAATGCAACAAAGATAGAAACAACGGCTCTTAATATTGCAAAAAATGGATTTCCAAATTATTATGGTTATCAACGATTTGGAGAAGATAGTAAAAGTTATATTCAAGGTCAAGAGATTGCATCAAGTGGAAAAAGATTAAAAGGTGCAAAAGAGAAACTTTTGGTATCAGCATATCAAAGTCATCTGTTTAATAATTGGCTCTCTAATCGCCTAGAAATATCTAAAACTATTAATGAAAAGAGTATTGAAGAGGCAACCAAACTTTTAAATTATCCTTTGGAATTAGTTAAAGTTTTAAAAGCTCAACCTCAAGTTTTTAAACTATTTATTGGTGATGATATGCTCTCTTATCCTTATGGAAAAAGATATTATCTTCAAGAGTTTAAGCAAAGTTCAAATGATTTTAATAATGCAAAAATTAGTCCAACTGGAATTTTATCTGGTAGTCGTGCAAAAAAAGCATATAGTGATGCAAGAGCATTAGAAGAAAATTTTGATGACGATGAACTCTCTTCTTTAAAAGGTGATAGAAGATATGCTTGGATTTGGGCAGAAAATTTATCGTTTTCATATAATCATCATAAAGAGGAATTTACTATTAATTTTACCTTACCAAAAGGCTCTTATGCTACTACATTTTTAGAGGAGATTGCTAAAAAATCACTCAAAGACACTATTTTATAATATAATTTGTAGTTTTAATGGTAGATTTTCACACTTGACCTTGGCTATTTTATGCTCCGAGGTCAGCTACACTTCATAAAACACTCAATACCAGACCCATAACCATTTTAAAGACTCTAAAATAAGCTATTTTCCAATATTTTTTGCCGTAAAGTTGGTAAAAATCCACCAAAATATCATATTAAAAATTCTTAATTCATTAGGATTGATAGTATATGTAAAAACAAAAAAATACCACCTAAAATTTAAAATAGATACAATTAGATAGTACGATAGGGGTCGTGTGTTGTAAAATAAACTCACGAAGTGGGTGAATTTTCAACACTTGACCTCGTCTAAAAGTAGTGATTTGTCACCTGACCCTAAATTTCTAAATTTCTAAATTTCATCTTCCTCTTCAGCTTGCTCTTCAATTTCAAAACCTGCAAACAATTTAGCAAAATATTCTTCTGAAGCTTTTTTAATATTGTTGTCAATTGCATTGTTATCGATGTTTTCGTTGCTGTTGTCT
>CAYWFW010000054.1:0-5161 GCA_964457735.1 uncultured Sulfurovum sp.
ATAAAATCTGAAAATAACTCTCTATCTTCTGCTAAATCAATCACTTTTGCCGTTGTCCCTGATATATTAGCCCCAATTTTAGTAAGTCCTTTAGCAAGTTTAAGAGGAGTTTGTCCACCAAAATGGACAATAATTCCATCAGGTTTTTCTATCTCTATTAAACTTCTTACCCTCTCAAAATCAATTGGTTCAAAATATAAAATATCACTTGTATCATAATCTGTACTTACAGTTTCAGGGTTACAGTTATACATAATAGATTCCATACCCATATCTGCAATAGCATAAGAGGCATGAACACAACAGTAATCAAACTCTATCCCCTGCCCTATTCTATTAGGTCCTCCACCAATCACCAATACTCTTTTTTTATCTCTTTTTGCTGGTGTTTGTTGTGGAATTTTTGTAATATTAGTGGTAGAGTAAAGATAAGGGGTAAGAGCCTTAAACTCTGCACCACAAGTATCAACTTCATTATATTCAAGCTTTATACCCATTTTATCTCTAGCATTATATATATCACTAGCACTTATATCTAATCCATCATTCTTACTAATACTACTAGCAATCATCACATCACTAAAGCCTTCTGATTTATATACTCTCATTCTCTTCTCATCTTTAAGAAGCTTTATATCCATACTCTTTTGAGAAGTTGCCATCTCTTGAAATTGATATAAAAACCACTTATCAATCTTGCAAAGCTCATAAACCTCATCAATACTCATATCTCTCATAAACGCTTCATAAACATATAGCATTCTCTCACTATGAGGTCGTCTAATCTCGCTTTGAAGCTTCTCATCATCACAATCAATTGCCTCAAATCCATCAAATCCAGTTTCAAGAGAACATAATGCTTTTTGAAATGACTCTTTAAAGGTTCTACCCATAGCCATCACTTCACCCACACTCTTCATCGCTGTTGTAAGAGTAGAATCGGCCATTGGGAATTTTTCAAATGTAAATCGTGGTACTTTTGTAACAATATAATCAATTACTGGTTCAAACGATGCAGGAGTCCCTGTAATATCATTTGTAATCTCATCAAGAGTATATCCCACAGCTAAAAGAGTTGCCACTTTTGCAATAGGATAACCTGTAGCTTTAGATGCTAAAGCAGAACTTCTACTTACTCGTGGATTCATCTCAATTACAATCATTCTACCCGTTGTTGGACAGATTGAAAATTGAACATTTGAACCTCCAGTATCAACTCCAATCTCTCTTAAAATCGCAAAAGAGGCATCTCTCATCCGTTGATACTCTTTATCTGTAAGTGTTAAAGCAGGGGCAACGGTAATACTATCTCCTGTATGAACACCCATTGGGTCAAAGTTTTCAATAGAACATACAATAATACAATTATCAGAACTATCACGAATAACCTCCATCTCATACTCTTTCCAACCAAGCATAGATTCCATAATCTCTATCTCATTAACAGGAGAAGCAGAGATACCCTCATGAGCTAATTTTTTGAACTCTTCCATATTATAAGCAACACCACTACCACCACCTGCGAGTGTAAAAGAAGCTCTACTAATCACTGGAAAACCAATCTCACGAGCCACTTCAATAGCCTCATCCACACTATAAGCATTAGCACTTTTTGGCAAATCCATACCAATCTTAATCATAGCTTCATTAAAAGCCGAACGGTCTTCACCTTTATGAATGGCCTCAGGTGTAGCACCCAAAAACTCTATACCATCAAGCATACCTTTTTCATACATAGTCATAGCTACATTTAATGCAGTTTGCCCACCCATTGTAGGTAATATAGCATCCACATTTTCAATTTTAATAATTTTAGCTATAACATCTTCATTAATTGGTTCAATATAAGTTCTATCAGCAAACTCAGGGTCTGTCATAATTGTGGCAGGATTTGAATTAATAAGAACCACTCTATAACCCAACTCTTTTAGGGTTTTGGCAGCTTGTGTACCAGAATAATCAAACTCACATGCTTGACCAATAACAATTGGACCTGAACCTATTAATAAAATTGTTTTTGTATCATCTCTTTTTGGCATATAAAGAACCCTTATTTTTTATCTTAGATTATACTAAAAAGAGACTTAATAGGTGTTAAATTAAATATTCTAATAATTTTTTTCTTATTCCACCTATCTTTAGATGCAATAGGGTTCTTAAAAATCCATTTTCACTCCCAAATAAACAGAACGAGGATTTGAAGAATATCCATAAACGCTTTGATACTCTTTATCTAAAATATTATCAGCTTTTAAATAGATTGTTTTTTTATCATCTATCTCATAATTTATAATCGCATCAAGAACGGTATATTTTCCATTATCTATAATCTCACTAGAAAAGTCAGGGTTAAACTTTATATCTTTTTTATCACCTGTATATGTAGCATATAAACCAATATGAGTATCAGTAATTCCATAATAATCTAGTGATATTTTGATAGAATCATCTGCCACTCTTAAAAGTTTTTCATCCTCTGAATCCCTAGCATCAGTAACGCCATAGGCTATAGTTAATAAGATATTTTCTAATATATTTTTTCTAAATGATAGCTCATACCCTTTGATTGTTGAAGTGCCATCTAGGTTTTGAAATCCATCAACAAATCCTATCATATTCTCTATCTCATTATGAAAATATCTAAAGCCAAAACCTGCCCAATCTACAGATATATCAAAGCTTGTAATATCTTCTGGTTCAAGATTTATATTTCCCACTTTTCCCCAATCTGAAGCAGGAGCATAAAGATGATAAATAGTTGGTACGGTATAGGCAGTCCCATAGTTTGCACTAATATTAAAAAATGGTGTAAAGTTATGCTTTATTCCTATTTTTCCTGTTGTTTTACTCTCAAATGTATCATCATAATCATCAAATCTAAGTGATTGCGTAAAGAGTGTTTTATTATCATTAAATCTATTGCTATTAGTGATAAAGAATGCTTGATTTTTATAGCTTTGATTAAAACTATTTTCGTGTTCAAACTCTTTGTAATCTGCTCCAAGAACTATAAATGAGCTATCATCAAGATATTTAATTGTAGATTTTATTCCTACTTGAGAGTTTGAGGCATCATAATTTTTTTCTCCAAATGCCTCATCAGGATATTCTCTCTCAAACTTTGAATGATTTGCAAAGAGTTCAATCTCTCCCCAAGAGTTGCTATAACTATAAGAGATATGAGATAAAGTATTAAGAGCTAAACTATTATAAACCCCATCAGGATTGCCAAAAGAGTCTCCATCACTTTTTGTATCTATAACTTTATGGGAAAAATCTATCTTATGATTATCATTTAATTTTACCCCTGCCATAATTGAGATGGTAAGATTTTCATATCCATCATCTTCATAAGAGTCTAAATCTCCACCTCTAGGAAGTTGTGCTGAATATCCATCTGTATCTATCTTAGATAGTGCTAATTTTGCATAATATTTTGAATTTTTATAAGATAATCCAAACCCTGCCTCTTTATATCCATAACTCCCATAAACAGCATTTAAAGATGCACTAAATCCATCTTTGGCTTTTTTGGTGATGATATTAATCACTCCAGCACTTGCATCTGCCCCCCAAACTCCACTTTGAGCCCCTTTGAGTATCTCAATAGATTGCACATCATTTAAATTTATATGTTCAATTGATGCTCCTGATAGGTTAGATGGGTCATTATATCTTATCCCATCTACAAGAATTAAGATATTTTTATTACTCATTCCATCTAAAACAATTGATAATTGCGTTCCAAATCCACCACTACGGTTTATCTCTACTCCAACTATGGAATTTAATGCTTGTGATAGAGTACTAAATCCTCGCTCTTTTATATCTTCATCTGTAATTACTGATATGTTAGATGTGGTATCTTGAAGTTTTTGAGTAGTGTTATATGGGGTAGTTACGCTAATTGTTCCAATATCTGGTATCTGTGATGCACTCAAAGAGGCTATTGCTACTAAGCTTGTTGTAATTATTCTTTTCATTTTTATTTCCTTTTAATTAATTATATATTTTTGTATCGTGATTGATAGAGTGGTTGTAGTTTATTAGAGATTAAGACTATTTTGATAGTTTGAGTTCTCTCTTTGATTAGATGTAAAATAGAATTTTTAAATGACTCTAACGAGTTACTAGCACTATATGCCATCATTGCAAAAAAACTAAAATACTGTTTTGGTTTGTACATTATTATCTCCTCCTTTGTAATTTGAGGTGCAATCTTATCATAATTTTATTAAACAAAGAAAGGAAGAAAGTGATAGGAGCAATAGCATATAAGAGTTGGGGTAATGATTCAGCGATGAGAGTAAGTGCTATTGGCTCAAGAGTTTATCCACCATAAAAAAATAATAATATTTTAATCTTATTTTTGAACTGTTCTTGTACCTTGTGTTGTTTGAGCCATAACATCTTTCATACCTATTACCATAAAATAAACTCCTATTCCAAACATAGCCAATACTATTAACGGTGTATATTTTTTCATTCTATTCCCATTATTTAAAATTTTTGTAATATTATCTTATTTTAAAATAATAGAACTTAAATATTATTTCAAATTTTAAGAAATAAAAAAATAAATAATATAATGGACTGATATTTAGGCTATTTCAATACAATATTTGTTTCGGTGCAAAAGTTAAGTTAGATAAAGATATATAGCACCCTATATATTAATGCAAATAAAATAAGCCTTTTTGAGACGAGATGGCTTTAGCCTCTCCCTAATATACGGAGCTGAAACACCGTGTCCAAAAGTATAATCTTAGTAAATATTCAACGCCTCCTATTTGAAAAATCCCTCTAAGATTACAAAATTTGCTTTTTGTCTTAAAATCTTCTTCATAGCCCAATCAAAGCTTACTAATTTTCTTGGCATTTTTAATCCTCTCTTAATTTTTCAATATCTTCTATATTTAAGCCTGTTTTAATGCGATGGTTTTACTATCTAATATATCTAAAAGATTTTTAGCTATCTCTTTTTTACTTTCCAGCTTCCCCTCTAACTTCCCCTTTATTTTACCAACTCTCTCTCCCTCAACTTTGGCACTATAAAGCAAAGAATCTTTATACATCTTATTCTCTTCTCTTCTTTTAAATAAAGCTCTTCCATTTTTATCAAGTTTTAAAATATCAAGGGCATTAATTGCCTCTTTTAATC
>CAYWFW010000055.1:0-4863 GCA_964457735.1 uncultured Sulfurovum sp.
AGATACCGTCAAAGATATTTAGATTTAATTATGAATCCAAATGTTAAAAAAACTTTTGAAACAAGAAGTAAGGTTATAAGTTTAACAAGAAGATTTTTTGAGGATAAAGGGTTTTTAGAAGTTGAAACTCCAATGATGCACCCAATTGCAGGTGGAGCAAATGCAAAACCTTTTGTTACTCATCATAACTCTTTGGGAGTAGATAGATTTTTGAGAATTGCACCTGAACTCTATCTAAAGAGATTAATTGTTGGTGGATTTGAAGCAGTATTTGAGATTAATAGAAACTTTAGAAATGAGGGAATGGATGCGACACATAATCCTGAATTTACATCTATTGAGTTCTATTGGGCTTATAAAACTTATAGAGATTTGATAGAGATTACAAAAGAGTATTTTGATTATCTATTTGAACATTTAGGATTAGAAAAAGTATTGCCTTATGGTGATAAGCAGATAAATTTTGATAATTTTAGTGAGATAGGACTTGTTGATAGCTTAACTACAATTGGTGGAGTACCAAGTGAAGTTTGTCATAGTATAGAGTCTATTTATGCTTATGCCAAAGAAAATAACTTTACGCTAAAACCAAATCTAAATTTAGGGCAACTTCAAGGTGAGCTTTTTGATGAGTTTGTGGAAGATAAGTTGATTGACCCAACTTTTATTACAGATTATCCTGTTGAGATTAGCCCACTTGCAAGAAGAAGCGATGCAAATCCAGAAGTAACAGAGAGATTTGAACTATTTATGGCAGGAAAAGAGATTGCAAATGCCTTTAGTGAGCTAAATGACCCACTTGACCAGCTTGAGAGATTTCAAGGGCAAATGAGTGCCAAAGATGCAGGAGATGATGAAGCACATGAGATGGACGAAGATTTTGTAAATGCTTTATCTTATGGTATGACCCCTACAGCAGGGCAGGGGATTGGAATTGATAGACTTGTGATGATGCTTACAAATCAACATAGTATTAGAGATGTTCTATTATTTCCTGCGATGAAACCAGAAGCTCCAAAGCCTGAAGTTATCAAAGTAGATGATGATAAAAAATGTAAAAAGTGTGGAAATGAGAATTTTGAAGAGCTTAAACCTGCTAAAAAAGGTAAGGGAATGTTTTGCATTAATCAAAATGAGTGTAAAGCAAGAGTTCAAGGCAGATAAATAATAAATGGTGGGTTTCACCCACCCTACGGCAAAAAAATATTTGTAGGGTGGGTGCAACCCACCAAAAAAAGAATAAATAAGGAAAAAAATAAAAATGAGTTATGAAATAGAGAAATTTGACCCAGAGATTTTTAAAGCAATAGAAAATGAATTAGAGAGACAAACAGACCACCTAGAGATGATAGCAAGTGAAAACTTTACAATTCCAGCAGTTATGGAAGCTATGGGAAGTCTTTTTACAAATAAATATGCAGAGGGTTATCCATATAAAAGATATTATGGTGGTTGTGAGAATGCTGATGTTGTAGAGCAGTTGGCAATTGATAGAGCTTGTGAGCTTTTTGATTGTAAATTTGCAAATGTTCAACCCCATTCAGGAAGTCAAGCTAATGGAGCAGTTTATGCAGGACTTATTAAGGCAGGTCAAAAAATATTAGGTATGGATTTAAGCCACGGAGGACATCTAACTCATGGTAGTAAGCCAAGTTTTAGTGGTAAAAATTATTCATCATTTACTTATGGTGTGGAGCTTGATGGTTATATCAATTATGATAGAGTAATGGATATAGCTAAAATAACTCAACCAGATATTATTGTATGTGGGGCTTCTGCTTATGCAAGAGAGATTGACTTTAAAAAGTTTAGAGAGATAGCAGACGAGGTTGGTGCAATTTTATTTGCTGATATAGCTCATATAGCAGGATTAGTTGTAGCAGGAGAACACCCAAGCCCATTCCCTTATGCTGATGTTGTAACTTCAACTACTCATAAAACTCTTGCAGGTCCAAGAGGTGGAATTATTTTAACAAATGATGAGGTAATCGCTAAAAAGATTAATTCAGCTATCTTCCCAGGGATTCAAGGTGGTCCATTGGTTCATGTAATAGCAGGAAAAGCAGTTGGATTTAAATATAACCTTAGTGATGAGTGGAAAACTTATGCAAAACAGGTTAAAGCAAATGCAAATGTATTGGCAGAAGTTTTGATTAAGAGAGGGTATGATGTAGTAAGTGGTGGAACTGATAATCATCTTGTTTTAGTTAGTTTTGTAGGACTTGAGATTAGTGGTAAAGATGCCGATGCAGCATTAGGTAGAGCAGGAATTACAGTAAATAAGAATACAGTTCCAGGTGAGACTAGAAGCCCATTTGTAACATCAGGACTTAGAATTGGAAGCCCAGCACTTACAAGTCGTGGAATGAAAGAGAAAGAGTTTGATATAATTGCAAATAAAATAGCAGATGTGTTAGATAATATTAATGATGAAGAGCTTCATTTAAAGATTAAAGATGAGATGAGAGAGTTGGCACAAGACTTTATTATATATGATAAACCTATTTACTAGGTTTATCGCTAAAGGAGATATTATATGAGTGTAGAGAATACAGCAGATAATTTAATTGCAGATAATTTGGCAAAACCAAAAAATAAAATACATAGTATTTTAACTATTATTGCTCTTTTTATTATTGTTTTAATGTCGGCCATAATTGTAACAAAAATTATGCTTGATGATAGTGATTCTAACAGTGATTTAATTCAAGACCCTGATACTTTAAGAGACCCTGAACTTACTCTTGATGAAAATCATAAAAATAGTATTATTGATGATAGTATGAGTATAAAACCACCAACTCAGACTCTTTATGATATGGATAGTTATCAAAGTCAAGATATTGATTCTTTGATAGAAGATGCTACCCCTCTTATACCTACTCCCATAATAGAAAAAGAGCCAATGAAAAAAGAGCCTAAAGAGATAGAAATAGAAAAGCCAAAAGAGAGTTCTAAAAAGATAGTGAAACCTGTTGAAGTAAAAAAGGTTAAAGAGATTACAATTGCTCAAAAGGCAAATAGTGGAACTCAATATTATATTCAAGTTGGTTCATTTTCTGAGAAGCCAAGTACAAGATTTACTAAGGTGATAACAGCAAATGGTTTTAAATATATTATCAGAAATAGTTCTAGTGGAAATAAAAAACTTTTAATTGGTCCTTTTAATAGCAGAAGTAGTGCAAATAGCTCTTTAAGCAAAATAAAAGATAAAATAAATAAACAAGCATATATTGTAAAATAAAGATAGGTACAAATGATAAAAAATCAACTATTTGATCAAGTAACACCAGTTGCTTTGTATGGCAAGATAAAAGATATATTTAAAGATGAGATAACTATGCTTTTTGAAAGTGTAGTAAACTCTACTGATGGTAATTTTAGTTTTATTACAATTGGAGCAATAGAGAGAATTAAATATGTTGATAATCAAACACTCTATATTGATAAAAATATGTATAAAAAGAGATTAAGTCAAACACCTTTTGAGTTTTTAAAAGATTATTATGATAAGATAGATAAAGAGTTATATAATCAGAAAGCTAAAGAAGCTGGATTTACATTTATTGATGGATTTATTGGATTTATTGGTTATGATATGGTAAAAGTCTTTGAGCCAACTCTTCAAGATACTATGAATACTTTAAAAGATACTCTTAATACTCCTGATTTAGATTTGGTAAGACCTAAAATTATTATTGCATATTCCCATAAAAGCTCTAAACTAACCATTATAGATAATGATTTATCTTTAAAAAAAGAGTTAGATATTTTGCAAAAAAGTTTTTCTCAACCATTTGAGCCAAGACCCTTAAAAAAGGTGATACTTGATGGTGAGGGAAGTTTTTCTATTGATGAAAAAAGATTTAAAGCTCTTGTGGATGAATCAAAAGAGAGTATCCGTTCAGGTGATATATTTCAGATACTTTTATCAAATAGATATACTCAAAAAGGTAAAATTGACCCACTTACATTTTATCGAACCCTAAGAGCCAAAAATCCATCTCCATATCTGTTTTTATTAGATTATGAAGATTTTTCAATTTGTGGATCATCTCCAGAAGTTATGGTGCGTTTGACTCAAGGTGAAATTTTACTTCGTCCAATTGCAGGAACACGAAAAAGAGGTAAAAATATTAAAAGAGATAGAGAGCTTGAACTTGAGATGTTAAATGACCCAAAAGAGTGTGCAGAACATCTAATGCTAATTGATTTAGGTAGAAATGATGTTGGAAGAGTGGCAAAAACAGGAACAGTTAAAGTTACAGATATGATGAGAGTAGAAAAATATTCTCATGTGATGCATATGGTTAGTGATGTTGAAGCTATCATTCAAGATAACAAAGATATGTTTGATCTGTTTATGGCAACCTTTACAGCAGGAACTATGACAGGTGCTCCAAAGATTAAAGCTATGGAATTGATTAGCCAATATGAAGGAGTTAAAAGGGGCTTTTATAGTGGAAGTATTGGATATTTCTCATTTACAGGAGATATGGATAGTGCAATAACAATTAGAACAGCATTGATAAATGAAAAAGAGATTATACTCCAAGCAGGTGCAGGAGTAGTAGCTGATAGTGTCCCTGAATTAGAGTATTTAGAGGTTGGAAATAAGCTAAAAGCTTTGATAGAAACTTTGAAGGATTTAGAGAAGATTTAGGAATATAATAAAGGGAATCTCTAGTGGATACCCTAAAATTTTCTTTATCTAGTTATTTTAGATTTTATATCTATTGGGAGTGAAGTTATGCAAGTTATACCAAATATTATCAAAAATTTATAGGTGATTTTTTGATTAAAAAACTATTAATAGATTTCTCTTTTTATATAAAAAGTGTAAAAAAATATCAAGATATGAAA